>JBJOLA010000191.1:0-9334 GCA_046045815.1 Pseudomonadota bacterium | reverse complement strand
CAGGCCCAGGTCGCATCGCATTCCAGCGTGATCCGTAGAACCGAATAGCTCGCATTCAACAAGCGGATCAGGATTTTCTGCCCCAGCTTGGCACTCACCATCGCCCTTGGATCGGTCATCGTCTTGTTTGAAAAAACACCAGACAACAGGAAATATTTCGGCTCGAACCGGTTCAGCCCAACATCAAGCCCGCACAGCCCCGCATCGTGATCGGCAATCGCGTGCCAGCGCGGGTCCATATCATCGACGACCCATGCGCGCTCAACGTCATAGGTGGGGCCATTGACGAACAGCCGGCCCGGCCCTTCAGGCGGATCAACAATCAACAGACCGAGCATCCCCATCTCAAAGTGGAGCACTGTGTTGCGGTGGCAGTGATAGAAGAATGTGCCCGCGTGCATGGGCTTCCACTGATAGGTATAGGTATCATTGACCTCGAACGAGACATGCCCAACCCCATCGTTTGATGTCGTCGGCTCAATCCCGTGGTGATGGATCGTATGCGGTCCCTTCTTGGTCGTCAGTTTATTATGCACGAGCTGACCCTGGCGCACCCGTATCGTCGGGGAGGGGTAACCGAGTTTCTGCTGGGCGAGCGGCAGGCTGGAATCGACGAATCCCCAGATCCTGATCTTGCCCCCGTCGGGGGTGGTCAAATCACCCGTCTCAGCTCCCCGTCGCTGGATGAGGATGTCGGGCGTTTGCTTATCCGGCGTTTCGGGGCCCGCCTTGAACACATTGCAGCCAAAGGTCGAATAAGTGATTTCACCCCCTATCCCCGTTTTTGTCCAATCAATTACTGCCATGATCTGATCCCGCGAGTGATCGCGTCTCCCTGTTGCGCCTTACAGCGGCCCCGTCATTTCCCAGTGCGTCACACAGCCCTGAGGATAATTACCGCCGGCCGCAGTCTGTGACATTTCAGTGTGGCAATGCATCACATAGCGGAGCGGGAAAGGCTCCTCACGCGGTGGCCAGCTTCCCTCTGGAATATCGGGTGGGCGCTCAAACGGCAGCACCACATCAATCCTTGCCATCGGCTTCAACAGCCAGGCATCGCGTTCATAGACATGGGTTTCACATTCATTGGGGCCATAGGGATAAGGTTCAGTGCACATCATCACATGATTGCCGTGAATGTGCGGAGAATGGGTGCACAGACCCGCATTCATGCTGCGGATAAGGCAGGGCTGGCCTTGCCGCCCAGACGGCATGATCAATCGCGCGCCATCATGATCACCGCCCGATATCCCGCCGGTCGCGCCGCCGTGAAAAGCCGTGTCAAAGCCAGAGCGTCCGTTGATTGTGAAATAGCGTGGCACAAAGGCCGCAGCAACGCCCGATCCAGACACGGTGCCACCAGCGGCAACGGCCGCGTTGAGGGTGGGATCGGTCGCCGCGAACAACCATATCTTCTCCCGGTCAGGATCGCGGGGGTTCCACTTTTCACCGGGGAAGCGGGCATGACCGCCGCCAAGCGCGTCAAAAAATGATTGCACCTGCGGGGTTTGTGCCGCGCGGCTGAACGGCGTGTCGGAGCCGACCGGGGTCGTGCCGTCGATCGGCGCCACAATGAAGGCACCGTGCAGCCCGATGACACGGTTGAGCGGCGCTTCATAGGGATCGACATACAGGAAGCTGCCGCCCATCGGCGCCGTGAAGGTGACGAACGCAGTTGCGCCTGCTGAAATCGCGGGTATCGTCGCCCCCACTATGCCAGGGATCGAAAAGCCGTGCGTGCGTGTGTCGGCGTTGGTGATCGTGACGGTGATCACATCCCCCTCCCCGACACGCAGCACGGGACGCGGCGTCACATTATCGAGGAAATAGAGCAGCATGAACACATGCGTCCCGTCGATCATCTCGACGCTGACGGGGGAAATGGTGAGCGCGATGTTCGTGTTCAGCGTCGCGCCAAGCGACTTGCCGACCGGCACCGCGAGTGCTGTCGCACCGCCAAGAGCACTAAGCTGTAGAAAACGTCGCCGCCGCATTGTGATATCCCCTGTTTGCCACAGGGTAAACTTCAGTGTTCAAGACCGGCGCCCGATAAAGGTCGTGACTGTTGTCAGTTCACCCCTGAAACATTCCGCCACACCATCTATGTGCCGAAACCGCGACCGCACTTTTTATACGCATTGATCACATTAATAGTTGGGATAAAGTGGCAAATATAGTTGGCCATTCGTATTAATCCATGTGGCTTAGGATGCGCCGCAGGGATGCAAGGAGAGCGGAGCTGCTTGATCGTGCCCCTGCTCTGGCCAATCCCATTTGCCTCGCCTAGACAGGTCCTATGGCAAATATCGCATTTATCGGTCTGGGCGTAATGGGCGGCGCGATTGCGCGTCACCTCGCCACTGCAGGCCACGACATGGTTGTTTACAACCGCACCAAGGCGAAGGCAGACGCATGGATCGCGACACATGGGGGACGCGCCGCAGCGAGCCCGGCGGAGGCGGCAGACGGGGCCGACGCAGTCATCACCTGCGTCGGCAATGATGATGATCTTGCCGCTGTCACGCTTTCACGCGACGGGGCATTCCGGACGATGAAGAAGGATGCCCTCTTCATTGATCACACAACCGTTTCCGCCAAGATTGCGCGCCAGCTCGCGGTCGAGGCCAAGGACAAATATATCCAACCTGTCGATGCCCCGATGACCGGCGGCCAGATTGGCGCCGAAAAAGGCACGCTCACCCTCATGTGCGGCGGCAAAGCCAAGGCGATTGAGGCCGCCACGCCGATCATGGCCGCTTATGCCGCCAAGATCGTCCATATCGGGCCAACGGGAACGGGCCAGCTGACGAAGATGGTCAATCAAATCACCTTTTCCGGGATCATCCAGTCACTTTCCGAAGCGATGCGGTTTGCGCAGGCCGAAAATCTCGATCTCGACAAAGTCTACGAAGCGATTTCGGGCGGCGCCGCATCGAGCTGGCAGATGACCAATCGCTGGGAAACGATGACGCGCGAAGAATTTGATTTCGGTTTCGCGGTCGATTGGATGCGCAAGGATCTTGGGCTTGCGTTCGACGAAGCCCGCACCAACGGCGCGACACTCCCCGTCGCCGCACTGATCGATCAATTCTACGCCGAAGTACAAGCGATGGGAGGCGGCCGCCAAGACACCAGCGCGCTCATCCGTCGCTATGCCAAGACGTGAGGTCTGTCTTGACATTTTGAATTTATGGGGCTACGGAAATCATGTCGATAACGTTTGATCCGGCTAAGAGAGCCTTGACGCTTGACGAAAGAGGCCTCGATTTTGCTGATGCGGAGTCCGTATTTTCCGGGGTTCTGACTGAAGAAATCGACATGCGGCATGATTATGGAGAAGAGCGCTTCATCACAGTAGGATTCTTGAAAGTGCGGATGGTGGTTGTCATCTGGACGTGGCGAGGTTCCAGTCGGCATATAATTTCGATGCGAAAGGCAAATGAACGTGAGCGAAATCGATACGGAAAGCAGTTGGGTCGATCCTGACGATGCCCCTGAGCTTGACGATGACTGGTTTGATCGCGCCGAACTCCGGATCGGCGACGTCGTCATCCGGCGCGGTCGCCCGCCGGGATCGGACAAGAAGCAGATTTCTCTCCGCGTGGACAAAGCCGTGATTGAGGCATTCCGTGCTCAAGGACCGGGCTGGCAGTCGCGAATCAACGAAACGCTCCGAAAGGCTGTGGGACTTTGAGGTTTTGAATATCCTCTACCGCATTAGCGCGGTTGCGTGCATCGCACTTTCCGCCCCCGGCCTCGCCGATACGCTCATCGATAACGTCAACGGCATCACGCTCAATGGACAGGGCCAGGTGGAGCGCTTCAACGGCCTGCTGATCACCGCGGACGGCAAAGTCGCGCGCACACTCACCGCCAAAGACAAACGACCGGAACGCAACGATTTCCAGCTTGATGGCAAGGGCAAGACAATGCTGCCCGGACTGATCGACGCGCACGGGCATGTGATGGGCATGGGGTTTCAGGCGCTGTCGTTAGACCTGTCCGGCACGACGTCGCTCGACGCTGCCAAAGCAAAGATCGCCATCTATGCCGCTGCCCATCCCGACCGGAAATGGATTATTGGACGCGGCTGGAATCAGGAAACGTGGAAACTTGGCCGTTTCCCGACGGCGGCTGATCTGGATGCGGTGGTTGCGGACCGCCCGGTGTGGTTGGAGCGGGTGGACGGCCATGCCGGTTGGGCAAATAGCGCGGCGATGCGGATTGCGGGCGCATCTGCCAAGTCGGTGTCCCCCTCCGGCGGCCGGATCGAGAAAGCGGGCATTCTGCCAACGGGCGTGTTCGTCGACTCCGCGAAGGGGCTCATTGAAAAGGTCGTGCCGCAGCCAACGGCGAAGGACCGTGATCTGGCGCTTGCCAAGGCGCAGGAAATCCTGGTCACATTCGGCATCACCGCGATTGCGGATATGGGCACGAGCGTCGATGATTGGCTCGCCTACCGACGCGCTGGGGATCGCGGCGCGCTTCAAGTTCGCATATTCGCGTACGCTGCCGGGGTTGAGCCGATGGCAGCCATCGGTGGGGGCGCACCAACGCCGTGGCTCTACGATGACAGGCTGCGTATGGGCGGCGTAAAGCTATATGCGGACGGCGCGCTCGGCTCGCGTGGGGCCTGGCTCAAAGCCCCCTATTCTGACAAGCCCAGCGAGCGCGGCACGCCTTTCCTTGATGTCGCCAAGCTCAGCAACTTGATGAGCCGGGGGGCGATGGACGGCTTCCAAGTCGCGGTTCACGCCATTGGTGATGCTGCGAATGCACAAGTGCTCGACGCGATAGATGAAATGGTTTTGACCTATGCCGGGGACAGGCGTTGGCGGATCGAACATGCGCAGGTGGTTGATCCGGCAGACATCCCGCGATTTGCGAGGAACGGCGTCGTCGCCTCGATGCAGCCGGTTCACCAGACGAGCGATCGGCTGATGGCGGAAGCACGGCTCGGTCCAGCGCGCTTAGCAGGGGCCTATGCCTGGAACGCGATTCTGAAGGCAGGGGGAAAAATGGCCTTTGGGTCTGACACGCCCGTGGAAAATCCCGATCCCTTTGCCGGTTGGGCAGCGGCAATCACTCGGGAGGATTCGAGTGGCCAACCCTTCGGCGGATGGCAACCCCAGGAACGGATCACGCGCGAAGCCGCCTTCGCAGGCTACACGATTGGCGCGGCCTATGCGGCGTTCGCTGAAACCAAAGTTGGTCGCATCGCCCCCGGGCTCCGTGCAGATTTCATCCTCGTGGACCGCGACCCGCTGTTGTCGACGCCTGCCGAATTGCGGGGAACGCAGGTGCTGGAAACTTGGGTTGGTGGCCGCCGGGTGTGGGTGCGGGGTAAGTAAGTCCCGCACGACAATTGGACAATCGGGAGAAGGAGAAACTCACCCGCCGCGACAAGGGGGTAAAACATATCAAGCTCAAATACCCTCCAAATGCCCCTAGAGACCCGTACAGCGCGTCCCGGAGCATCTTGGCTACCTGGCATAGGAAAATGCCTTCGAGAGGCCTGTACGCCCTCTCACGTTCCCGTTGCATTCCGCCACCAATTGCTTAGCCTCTCCACAACAACTTTAGGAGAGTCGCCATGCCCACCATCCACCGCCGGACGTGCCACATTTGTGAGGCCAATTGTGGGGTGATCATCACAGCGGAGGGGCGCGACATACTCTCGATCAAGGGGGATCCGGATAACGCCCTCAGTCGTGGGCATATCTGCCCGAAGGCGACCGCGCTGGAAGATTTGCAAAATGATCCGGACCGTCTCCGTGCGCCAATCAAGCGGGTAGGTGACGCTTGGGAGGAAATCAGCTGGGATCAGGCCTTTGCTGAAATCGGCGGGAAGGCGCGCGCGATTATCGCGAAAGATGCGGCGGCTTCGGCGATCTATATCGGCAATCCCAACGCACACAGTTATGGCAACGTCCTGACATCGGGTGATCTCAAAAAGGCACTCGGCACCCGTAACATCTTTTCGGCAAGTACGCTTGATCAGATGCCGCATCACCTGTCCAACCTCTGGACTTACGGTCATAGCGGCCTTTGGGCGGTGCCAGACATCGACCGGGCTGAAACCATAGTGATCATGGGCGGCAATCCGATGGCGTCAAATGGCAGCGTGTGGACTGTCCCTGATTTCCGCAACCGGGCCGAAGCATTGCAGGCGCGCGGCGGGGAATTGATCGTGATTGATCCGCGCCGCACGGAGACGGCCAAGATCGCCGACCGGCATATGTTCATTCGCCCCGCTGCGGATGCCTTCTTCTTGATCGCTTTGCTGAAGATATTGACCCCAGCGCCCGGTCGTCTCGCGCCTATGGTTGAAGGCTGGGATGAGATGATGGCAGCGCTCGCCCCGTTCGATGCACAGGCCTGTGCCGATCGTGCCGGCGTGGACATGGCTGAGGTGCATCATGTGGCCACCCGCCTCACGTCCGGCCCTGGTGCGCTGTACGGCCGGATGGGGGCCTCAACTCAGGCATTCGGAACGTTGACGTCCTGGCTCATCGTCATGATCAACATCGCCTGCGGACAGATCGACCGCGAGGGCGGATTGTTGTTCACCAAGGCGGCTGTGGATACGGTCAACTTGTTCGGCCCGGGGTCATTCGGGCGTCACCACTCGCGTGTGTCGGGGCACAAAGACGTGCTGGGGGAATTCCCGGCGGCTGCGATGGCCGAAGAGATGGAGACGACCGGCGACGGACAGATCAAATCGCTATTTGTGATTGCGGGCAATCCGGTGCTGTCCTCGCCTAATGGGCGGCGCCTCGATGCGGCGCTGGCGGGGCTGGAACTAATGGTTTCCATCGACATGTATGTAAACGCCACCAGCCGCCGCGCACACTACATCCTGCCCCCCACTGGGCCGCTCGAGAAGGATCACTACGGTTTGTTCCTGCTGCCCATCGCGGTGCGCAATTTCGCCCAATATAGCGCGCCGATGTTTGAGAAGGCGAAAGGCGCGCTCCACGATTGGGAGATATTGCGCGGGCTGGCCGGGGCGATTGCGGGCAAACCGGTTGCCGGGCCAACGCCGCGCGAGTCGCTTGACTCGATGCTCCAAGCCGGCCCCTACAATATTTCACTTGCAGAAGTGGAAGCAGCAACCAGTGGCAAGGATTTCGGCGTGCTGGAGGCGGGGCGCCTGCCTGATCGGTTGAAGACTGCGGACAAAAAGATGCACTGCAATCCGCCCGAAATGATCGCCGATCTTGGGCGGCTGCGTCTGGAGATGGACGCACCGGTCGACGGGCGTCTGAAGCTGATCGGGCGGCGGCATGTGCGGTCTAACAACAGCTGGCTCCACAATAGCGCGCGGCTGGTGAAAGGACCCGAACGTTGCACGCTGATGATCAACCCAGAGGATGCCCGTGCGCGCAATCTCGGTGACGGTTCAATCGCGGAGGTCAGTTCGCGCGTCGGGTCGGTGCGGCTTCCTGTCGAGGTGACGGCGGATATGATGCCGGGCACAGTCTCGATCCCGCACGGCTGGGGTCACGGTCTGCCCGGTGTGAAGATGGCGGTCGCCGGTGCCCATGCTGGCGTGAGCATCAACGATCTCACCGATGAGACTGCGCTAGATCCTGTGTCGGGCAATGCCGCGTTTTCAGGAACCCCGGTTGAGGTGAGGCCCGCCGCATGATCCTTTGATCGCCGCACTGGCCTCATTTGGCTAGGGCGATGAGTGTTCCCGGCGTCAACACCTGCGGCAATTGCTGCGGCGCACCGCCGCCTTTGGGATAGAATAGATAAAGCGGCACGCCTGACGCGCCCTTCGCGTTGATGAACCGCGTGATCACCGGATCACCATTCGTCCAATCGCCGACCATCACTGTGACGCCAGCGCGCTTGAAGGCCGCGCTCACTTCATCCCGCTCGATGGCCGCTTTCTCATTCACTTTGCACGTGAGGCACCAGTCCGCGGTAAAGTAGAGGAACACCGGCTTGCCGGCCTTGGTCAAATTAGTGAGTTTGGCTTCGTTGAACGCCAGGTCGCCTGTCACGGCGCTGACGCCATTTGCGGGAGCCGGATGGCTCGGGCCAATTTCCCGCCATAACAACCACGCGAGCGCCACCACCGTTAGCGCCATTGGGATCGCGAGGATCCGCTGGAACGTGACCATCCACGCGCCCGGACGCGGCAGACGGCTGCGCAGCGCGGGAATATAACCGAGCGCGAGGAACGGCAGTGCCAACCCAAAGCCTAACCCGGCGAAGATCGCCAGCGCTGCAATCGTCGGCAACACAAGCGCTGCGCCAAGGGCCGCCGCCATGAATGGCCCCGTGCAGGGCGTGGCGACGAACGCCGCGAGAATGCCCGTCCAGAATGCGCCCGATGCCCCCCCCTGCCCCGCCAACGCATCACCGCCGCCAAAGCTGCGCAATTGAAACAGCCCCGCGAGATTGAGTGTGATCGCACTTGCCAGCAATAGCAGCACGAAAATGATATAGGGGTTTTGCAACTGAAACGCCCAGCCAACTTGGGCACCCCCTGCGCGCAAGCCGAGCAACAGACCCCCGAGTGCAACGCAAGTGAGGATAACTCCAGCCGCGTAAGCCAGCGCCTCCCGTTTCGCCGCAGCCTCATCACCACCTGCACGGGCGAGGCTGAGCGCCTTGAGGCTGATAATCGGGAAGACGCAGGGCATGATGTTGAGCACCAGTCCACCAAGGATAGCCCCGCCGAGCGCCAGCAGGATCGTCCACAGATCGGATTTGGGCGCAGCAATTTTGCTTATAGCTTCGCCGCCGCTTGGCACCGTGCCGGGTGCTGCGCTGATCTCCAACCCGCGCCCGGCCGCTGTCGTCAAGACGCCGTCAATCCTTGCGGGGGACGGGCCGCTTGTCTCGGTCTCCACGATCAGAAGATCGCCCTTACGCGTCACCTTCTGAAGCGCGGGGTAGCTAATGATATCTTGGGTTTTGGCGAAGAACCAAGGATCGTCAAGGGCTGCACTGACCGGAAAAGGGATGCCGATCCGGATGCGCTTGCCGTCCAGCTGAAAGTGCGCTGTGCCGCCCAGTGGCTGCGGCAATTTCGCGCGCCACCCGTCAAACTGCGCAAGCGCCGAGGAGGTCCCAGCGCCAACGGTCAGATTGAGCAAGAGGTCAGCATGTTCGGGCACGCAAATTTTATCGGTACAGGCCAGCCAGTCAGCGCTTAGCTTGAACGGAAGAGCTACGCCTTTCGCAAGTTTTGGCACTGCCACTGACATCAGCAAAGCATGTTCCCCGTTGAACACGTGGTTCATCAATCCCGCGACCATCAGGCGCTCAGGCACGGGGTAGCGCGGCGCAGAGACCGTCACGCCCTTGGGCAATTGCC
>JBJOLA010000147.1:0-3239 GCA_046045815.1 Pseudomonadota bacterium | reverse complement strand
GGCGATATCAACACCAAGCAACTTCGCACGTCATTGCTCGACATCTCACTGGCGGGTTCTGGCGATATCGCGGCACATGCCGACACATCCGCAAATATCTCGCTGATCGGTTCAGGGGACGTCAACATCCAGGGCGATGCAAAGTGCACGATTTCAAAGATCGGCTCGGGCGACATAGTCTGCACGCCCGCGCGCTAGACTGACAGCGTATCGAGGACTAAACCGGCCAGATGAAAATGATCCGAACCTTGGCCCTTTTGGCACTGTTACCGATGCACCAGCCTGTGATGGCCGCCGAGCGCGGCTATGCCACGACAGACTTCAGCAAAATCCGCGTCGAGGGTAGCTATATCGTCACCGTCGTCACCGGCAAGAGCGGTTCAGCGCGGTCGACGGGCAGTGCCAAGGCACTCGAACGCGTCAGCATCGACGTTCAAAACCGCACCCTCGTCATCAAGCCGCAACGATTTAATTGGGGCAGCGCAGCGGAAGGCAATCCCGGGCCGGTAACGATCAGGGTCACCGCGCATGAACTCGATACGGCGATACTGAGCGGTGCCGGCAGTTTAATGATCGACAAGATGCGCGGCGCGCGCGTGTCTGTGATCAACACCGGTTCGAGCACGCTCACGGTTGAAAAGATCGAGGCTGACCGGATAGATGTATCGAACAACGGCTCGGGCACGGTGCAACTTTCGGGCAGCGCCCTCACCGGTCAGGTGGCCGTCAATGGCAGCGCAAGCCTGAACGCGCCGTCGCTCTTGGTGGGCGATCTAATCTTGAGTGCGCAAACATCGGGCCGCGTTCTGCTCGCTGCGCGACGCTCTGCCAAAGTAACATCTGCAGGTGCCGGGACTGTCGAAATCGGTGGCAAACCGGCGTGCACGGTGAATAGTGTCGGCGCAGGTTCGGTTAACTGCGGCGGGGCGACACGCTAAGCGAGGCCCGCGCTCACCAATTCAGCCATAAGCGCTGGCGGAATATCGGCCTCCAACATGCCCGCATCGAGATCAGCGGGCGCGTCCTCTTCCGCCAGATACCGCCAGCCCTGATGCGCGCGTTTCGGGATTGGGTGCACCGGGCGGACTATCGCTTCAAGCACGATATCGGTTCGCCCGCCCTCGGCGTCTTCAAAGCCGATGAGATTGGCGCGGGCGATCAATTGATGCTTGATGATCCAGAACAGCGATCCTCCGTCCATCTCCGCCGCCCGCTTTGGCCGGTAGCGCGTTGTCATGCGGACGGAGCCGTCCACAGCGCGGCGCGCCACAATCGCTTGCAATTCGGCAAGGCTTGTCATCCCGTAGGCGACTTTGGTGAGGTTGAGCGGCACGGCTCAGCCGGTCAGATGCGCAAGCGTGGCAAGCCCAAGAAATGCCAGAAAGCCCATCGAATCGGTAATCATCGTCACGAATACTGAAGATGAAACCGCCGGGTCTATGTCCATCCGGTCGAGGATCACTGGCACCAGAACACCGGCTAGGCCCGCAACCACGATGTTGGTCATCATCGCTGCGGCGATCACCCCGCCGAGCTGAGGATTGCCAAAGAATAAAGCCACGGCAATCCCGATAAGCGCCGCCACCGATATGCCGTTGAGCAGCGCGACCCTGATTTCGCGCCGGATCGTGCGCATCGTGTTCGATTCGGTCAGCTGGTTGGTGGCAATCGCCCGAACGGCGACGGCCATTGTCTGCGTGCCCGCATTGCCCCCTACCCCGGCGACAATGGGCATCAACGTGGCCAGCGCCACCATATTGGCAATCGTGCCCTCAAACGCCCGAATGATCGATGACGCGACCAGCGCTGTCATCAAGTTAGTGATCAACCAGCGCACCCTGCTCTTGTAACTCTCGAAGATCGGCTCGTTGATGTCCCCGTCACCCGCGCCGGACAGTTTGAGGATATCCTCCCCCGCTTCCTCCTGGATAACATGGACGATGTCATCGACAGTGATCATCCCCACCAGCCGCCCGTTCGGATCAACAACAGCTGCCGAAATCAGCGCGTATTTCTGGAACCTTAGCGCGACTTCTTCCTGATCCATCTCAACAGGGATCAATGTCTGCTCCCGCTTCATGATATCGGCCATCGGCACTGCGCGAGGGGTGCGCAATATCCAGCTGAGCTGCGCCGTCCCGATCGGATGATGCTGCGGATCGACGATGAACACTTCCCAGAAATCCGTCGTCAAATCTTGGTTTTCGCGCAGATAGTCAATCACTTGGCCAACCGTCATATGCTCTGGCACGGCGATTAGATCGCGCTGCATCAGACGACCAGCAGACTCCTCGGGGTAAGACAGCGCCTCTTCAATCGCCGCCCGGTCATCAGGGGAAAGCGCCCGGAGCACGGCGCGCTGATCATCCTCCTCCATATCCTCGATGATCGCGACGGCATCGTCGGTCTCGAGTTCGGAGGCGATGTTGGCAACCTGATGGGGATCAAGCGTGTCGATCAGTTCTTCGCGGACGTGATCGTTGAGCTCCGCAATCACATCGCCGTCGAGCAAATCCGCCAATGCTGCCGCCAAAGCGGCGCGTTCGCCCGAGGGCGCCTGCTCAAACAAATCGGCGATATCCGCAGGATGCAGCGGAGAAACAAGCTCCTGAACCCGCCCGTCCTGCCCCGCGCGAACCGCGTCAAACACTTCACGCACGAACGCAGACTTGAGGTGATCATCCTCGTCAAAGCGCGATTCTGGGGGAACTTCTGCAGTGTGGACCAGCTCATCGTCGCTCATCTCACCCTCCCCACACCAAAAGCCGCGCTCCGCCTAGGCGCGTATGCCCAAAATGGCAAGTCATGGGCGATGGCAACGGGGCGAAAGCATCCATCGGCTGCAAAGAAACCGCTTTGTCGTCGCAGCGTCCATTGGTCAGTCAATCCGCCCCCCAACAAACACAAGACCCTACGGAAACATCGCGCTACATTCCTCGTGATGACCCTTCAATCACCCCCTCCCCCCTTCCCCGCCTTCACCCGCGCGTTCGCGGTCATCGGCCTCACCAGCTTTGGCGGCCCCGCTGGCCAAATCGCGCTGATGCACAAGGAGATTGTTGAGGAACGCGGCTGGATTGCCGAGGATGATTATCTCCACGCGCTCAATTTCTGTCACCTCCTCCCCGGGCCGGAGGCGCAGCAGCTCGCGACTTATATCGGGTGGAAACTCCACGGCATCAAAGGCGGACTGACGGCAGGAATGCTTTTCGTCATTCCGGGTGCCATCGTGATGTTCG
>JBJOLA010000373.1:0-9270 GCA_046045815.1 Pseudomonadota bacterium | reverse complement strand
CGACATCAATCGGGATCACCGCCGCCCCGCGTGCATGATCAAGTCCGGCAGAGAGTGCAGCCTCCTTGCCAAAATTCCGCGACAGTGAAAGCGCGCAAATCCGGGCATCTTTGGCGTTGGCCGCCATGATCGCGGCGAGCGTTGCGTCGCTACTGCCATCATCGACGAAGAGTATTTCCCAAGGCTCCCCGATATGATCGAGCACCGCAGAAACCCGCGCCACGAAGGGCGTGACCGCTTCCTCCTCATCCTTCACGGGAACAACAATCGTCACCACAGGAATCATATCAGCCAAAAACCCATTTCCGGTTCAACGTAAAAATTGCAATCGGCGTGACGAACAGCGCCATGAGATCGGGGGACCAACTCGGCCAGTGCCACAACTCGCGCATCAGCCACACCCACAGACTGTTAAGCGCGAAGCTCACCAGCGATACCGCGAAGAATCGACTGCCCGTCTTTGCAAGATTACCGCGTTCACCGTGCCCCCGAAAGCTCCACCGACTGTGGATCACATAGCCGACCAGCATCGCCGCGACAAACCCCATCGCCCACGCCACATTCGGGCTGAGGCCCAATCTGCCTTCACCCAGATGATAAAGACCAATATTGACGAAACTCGCCAGACCCCCGGTAAAGGCATAGCGAACCAATTGGCCGAACAGGGCGCGGTGTTCCCCCCAGAGAGTGTGTATTTTGTCCACGCCTTGCTCTTTGCCGACAAGCGGTTAATGCCGCAACCCATCAGCGCAACAAGGGGCCGAACGACGCGATGGATCAAGACGATCACAGCATATTGGCGCAGCGGTGGAAACTGTTGCTGCTGATCATCTGGCTGTTCACCTGCGCTTACCTGATTTTCATGCGGCAACCGCAGATCCATTGGTTCACACTGGCCGATACCGACGATAACATGCGGATGATGCAAGTGCGGGCGTTGCTCGGCGGGCAGGATTGGTATGATTTGCGCCAGTACCGGATGAACCCGCCGCTGGGCGCGGACATCCATTGGTCTCATCTGATTGATTTGCCGATTGCCGCGATCATCTTGCTCTCCAAGCCCTTTGTTGGCGGTGCGATGGCGGAAAAGATTGCGATAGCCGTCGCACCGCTGCTCCCTCTCGGGGCGCTGTTGACCGGCCTCAGCCTTACTGCGCGACGGCTGATCGCACCGGGTGCCTGGATCCTCGGCGCGTCGATCTTCCTGTGTTTCATCACCGCGATGACATTCTTCATGCCGACACGGATTGATCATCACGGCTGGCAATTGGCGATGCTCGCGCTCATTCTGGCAGGCCTCGTTGATCCCAGACCGATGCGGGGCGGGCTGACCATCGGCACGGCGACTGCGCTTTCGCTGACGATTGGCCTTGAGATGCTGCCGTGGCTCGCGATTGCAGGTGCAGGTGTCGGCCTGCGCTGGATCATGGACGGGGGCCAGTTTCGGCGCCTGCGCGGTTATAGTGTTGCGCTTTCGGGCGGCACGGCATTTGGCTATCTGGTTTTCGCCTCCTATACCAACAGCGCGCCGCGTTGTGATGCGCTGACTCCGGTCTATCTCTCAACGATGGTGCTGACGGGCGGCGTTCTTTTCATTCTGTCGTGGCGCACCATCGAAAGCCGAAATACGCGGATAAGCATGGCAGTCATCGCCGCCATTGTCCTCGCTGGGTTTTTCGCCATCGCTTGGCCGCAGTGCCTTGGCCGCCCGGAACAAGTTTCACCGGAAATGCAGCGGCTATGGCTCGACCAGATCAGTGAGACCAAGCCGATTTATACCCGCAGCTGGCCGACGATTGTCTCTGTGTCTGTATTGTTCATTGGCTTGATCGGCAATTTCTGGTCACTCTGGCGCAACCGAGCGCTGCCCGTCGCGGCGGCCTGGGCACCAATCGCGCTGCTGTCGTTGACGTCTTCGCTCATGCTGTTGCTCGAAACCCGCGTGGCAGGTGCAGCCATGCTGTTTAGTGTTCCAGGAGCCGCCGCCATCGGCTGGGCCATCATCCCGAAGCTGCGCGCCCATCCGTCGGTGCTGGTGCGCACCTTTGGCGTGGTCGCTGCGTTCATGCTGGTATCGGGCCTCGCGTTGCAAGTGGCGGCGGGGTTTGTGCCTGATGAAAAGGCAAAGCCCGGCCTCAAGCGGGTTGCCAAATCCAACGCCTCCTGTCCGACGCTGGTCGCGCTCCACCCGATTGCGTTGCTGCCAAGGGCGACCATCCTGACGTTCGTCGATCTCGGCCCCCGGCTCATCACAGTGACGCATCATGATGCAATTGCCGGGCCGTATCACCGCAACGGCGAAGCAGTGCTCGACATCCACCACGCGATGCGCGGCACCGCCGATGAGGCCCGCGCGGTGATGCAAAAGCACGGCGCGACTTTGCTGCTGATCTGCCCAGATATGTCCGAGGCAACGGTGTACAAATCGGAAAGCCCCAAGGGTTTCTATACCCAGCTGGTGAACGGCAAGGTGCCCGCTTGGCTGGAACCAGTGGCACTGCCGGTGGGATCACCGTTCAAGCTTTGGCGCTTGGCACCATCACCGGCCCAGCGATAGCTTTGCAAACAGGGTGTAGCTGACCGGGTTTCGCCCGTAAGCGGCTTCGAGCGCGGCGGGCTTGGCGTAAAGGCTTGCCGAACCGCCGAGCGCAAGGTTCACATTGCCCGTGATCGGGATCGTGTAGCCATATCCTCCGGTAAACTTGCTCACGCGGAAGGATTGGTCGTGCAGGGTAGACGCCGGATCGGGGAACAGCTCATCATTGTTCGCATTCTCCACCCGACCAAAGATGGTGTGGTGATCGCTGATGTCCCAATTCGCCTCGGCCAGCCAAGCTGTGAGGGTTTGGCCCGGTTGCTTCTGCTTGGACGAAAAGGCCGCCGTCGCGCTCAGGCCGCCGCGCGCGTAACTGACGCTTGTCGTGAAGCGGCCTTCGTTGGTCGTCGGTTCCAGCTCCTCTGGCGATTTAAGATGGCCGTAGCTGACCTGCGCAGACCAAGCAGGCGACGGATTCCACGTGCCGCGTACCGACCAGCTGTCGAGCTTTGGTGTTTCGATATTCCAGCGAAATTCATCCGGCTCACGCCCCCGGAAGGCGGACGCCTCCAGCTGAAGTTTGCGGGAGGAAACACCGGCGGTGATCACGCCGTAACTGATATGGGTCGAATCGAACCAATGATGGGTGATCGGCGCTTCAGGGTTCAGCCGGGCCGATGCGCGGTGCATGAAGGCGCTGGGGCCAAGCGCGGGCTCCGCTACCGGACCGCCGTAAAGGAAGACCTGTCCGAAACTCGTATCGACATCGACTTTCGCAGAGAGTTCCATGAACAGATCATGGGGATGCTGGCGATCCACCAGCGGGCTGCCATTCGCCGTCTCACCCGTGGCGAACAGGTTTGGGTAGCCTTCATGTTTCATCAGCGGCTCGAGGCTCATCATCGTGCGTAGTTGCAAGTGCGCGCTGTTGCCGAGCGCACGGTCCGCCTGGACCATCGCCATCGAATTGACGAACGTCTTGTTGCCCCCGCGCGGCCCGCCTTGATCGCTATAGACGCCCCAGGCATAGCCGTGGAGCATCAGCATCCATTCGCCGGACGTGATGTGGAGGCCGTGGTGGCTATTCTCGTGGCCGGGCAGACGCGACGTGCCGGAGCCGGACGAGGGGGGCGGCGTAGCGATAGGGTCAGACTCATTCATATCCATGTCCTCCATCGCCGCCATATCATGGCCTTCGTGCTGGGCGATGGCGGCCGAGGGGACGGCCAATGCGGCGAGGAACAGAAACGCGGTTTTCATCTCCGCATCTTACGGAGCGATTGTGGCATTGGGAAGGAGATGCCTCTAAAAGCGCCTAGGATAGTTCCTAGAGGCCCTCGCAGACGTTTCAGGCACCATAGTGCCAAACTCATTTCCAACGGGCGTCAGGGGGCTTAAAATGGCGCGGGAATGACGATAGGGGTTGCCGCAAAACCACCAAGGCTTTCACCTCGTCGCAAATCCGTTATGGATGGCCCGGTGCACAGCCTCCCCCTCTTTGTCCGCCTCGAAGGCCGCCCGGTGATCCTGCTCGGCGAGGGGGACGGTGCGGATGCCAAGCGCCGTCTGCTCGAGCGCGCGGGTGCGCGGATCGTCGGAGAGGATGCGACAGCAAGCCTTGCCATTGTCGCAATTGAGGATGAGGGCGCGGCATTTGCGGCGGTCACTCGGCTGAAGGCGCGCGGCATTCTCGTCAACGCGGTAGATCGCCCTGCCCTCTGCGATTTCACGTTGCCTGCCATTGTGGACCGTGACCCGGTGCTCATCGCAATTGGCACGGGCGGTGCATCAGCGGGCTTGGCGAAGTCTCTGCGGCAACGACTGGAGGCAATGCTGCCCCAAGCGCTTGGCGATATCGCGACCGCGCTCCTGGCTTCGCGCACCGCACAACGCGCGCGCTGGCCCGATGCCAGGGACCGTCGCCGCGCGATTGATGCCGCCTTCGAACCCGGCGGGCCGCTCGATCCGTTCGGGCTGGTTTGTGCGGATGCCGTGCCGCGATGGTTGAGCAACGGGGCCGGCGAAACACCCTCAGCTTTCCATCACCTGATCCTCACGTCGGATGACCCTGATGATCTCACGCTCCGCCAAGCGAGACTGATGGGCCAGGCGGACACGATCTGCCACACGCCCGCTGTTTCTCCCGCAATATTGGACCGTGCCCGCGCCGATGCCGCGCGCGTGGCTTGCACTTCGCCCCCTGATCCGCCACCTGCGGGACTGACCCTGTTTCTGGAACGACCCTAATGCGCGCATTCGTTTACACCGACGGCAAAGCGGCGGAACTGCCCTTCACCGAAGGCTGCACCCACTTTGGCAACGCCGGTTTTCTGTGGCTCCACCTCGACGGACGAGAGGAGGATGCCCATGCCTGGGTTTCAGCGGCGCAGGACATCCCCGACATCGCACGGGCGGCCCTGCTGGCCAGCGAGACCCGCCCCCGATCAGATCTGATTGGTGACGGTGCGATCATCAATCTTCGGGGGCTGGGCAAGACTCCGCAGGATGATCCTGATTCGCTTGTGTCGACACGGTTTTGGGCGGAGGCCGGCCGCGTGATCTCACTTGGCTACCGATCTTCTGTGGCGCTTGATGAAGTGATTGATAAATTTCTGGGCGGTGCGGTCCATGATCCGGGCGATCTCCTGTCCGCCTTTTCGGGCGCGATCACCGACGGCCTCGACCCCGATGTCGCAGGGTTAGGCGATACGCTGGATGCGATTGAGGTCAATCTGGAAACCAAGGGCCTTTGGGCAATGCGCCGCAAAGTCGGTCGCGTCAGAGCGCAGGCGATTGACTATCGACGTTTCGTTGCGCCGCAGCGTTCTGCGCTTGAGAGACTCGCCGCCGCCACTGTTGACTGGCTGGACGATGACGACCGGCTTCATCTTCGCGAAGCTTCAGACCGCTTTGCCCGGATGGCGGAAGAACTTGAAGCCGTCCGCGAACGGGCCGCCATCGTCCACGAAGAACTTACTGATCTCCGCGCGGAGCAGATGGATGGGCGGTCCCTTCTCATCTCAATCGCCGCACTCGTCTTCCTGCCACTGACATTCATCACCGGCGTGTTCGGCATGAACTTCAAATATATGCCCTGGCTCGATAGCAACTGGGGCTTTTGGGGAACGATGGCTGTGTGCCTGATCATCACGCTTGGCGGTATCATCTGGTTTTTCCGTCACCGCTGGATTAGTCGTGACGGATTAGGAGATTAGGAGAGCGATTATGGCTACCGCATTCAAAGCCCACAACAGTTGCAGCGAGGCAGAATGGGCCGCGCGTCAAGAACTTGCCGCCTGTTACCGCATCTTCGCAATGTTCGGCTGGGATGAACTGATCTTCAACCACATCACGGTGAAAGTTCCCGGTGAAAGCGGATCATTCCTGATCAATCCCTACGGCATGCACTACGGCGAAATCACCGCTTCATCGCTGATCAAGATTGATGGTGAGGGCAACAAAGTTGATCCCGACAATCCCTGGCATGTGAACAAGGCGGGATTCGTGCAGCACAGCCTGTTTCACCGTGAAGTGCCCGATGCCCACGCGATCATCCACACCCATACCACCGCGACAGTAGCGGTGAGTTCGATGGAAGGTGGGCTGCAACCGATCAATTTCTATGCATGCAATCTGCAAGGCCATATCGGCTATCATGATTTTGAGGGCATCACCGTGCGCGAAGAAGAAGGCGTCCGCTTGCTCGAAAATCTCGGGAGCAAAAGGATATTGATGCTCAAGAACCACGGGCCGGTGGTGATGGGGAAATCACTGCCGCAGGCGTTCCTGATGTATTGGGTCCTCCAGCGCGCCTGCGAGCATCAGATGGAAACGCTCAAGATGGGCGCGCCGATTGTCGTGCCGCCTGAAGTGATTGCGGTGCATCAGCGTGATCAATATCTTCAGCAGACCCCGGGCGTGGTGCCCGGCCAGATGGAATTCGATGCGATGGTCCGCAAGGTCGATGCGATTGACAAGAGCTGGCGTGACTAAATTCACGGTCAACAATCAACCTGTTCAATACCGGATGGACCCGCAGACGCCGCTGCTGTGGGCGCTGCGTGATGCCTCCAACCTTACCGGTACCAAATATGGCTGTGGTTCCGGCGATTGCGGCGCGTGCACTGTTGATATTGACGGCAAAGCGGTGCGTTCCTGCCAGGTTGCAATCGGCTCGATCGAGGGCAGCTATGTCACCACGATCGAAAACCTATCGCGTGACCGGAGCCACCCCGTCCAGCAAGCCTGGGCCGCCGAAAGTGTGCCGCAGTGCGGATATTGCCAATCCGGCATGATCATGGCGGCGGCGGTGCTATTGAAGGGCAATCCCAACCCGACGAACGACCAGATTGATGCCGCAATTACCAACATCTGCCGCTGCGGCACCTATCCCCGCATCCACCGCGCCGTCCATCTCGCAGCAGACATCATGGCCGGTCGGCAGACCATTGCTGCCGCGCCGCCACCCGGGATCGCACCCGACGATGCCGCCCGCGCCGTCCCCGCGCTCACGCCG
Organism: Pseudomonadota bacterium; assembly: GCA_046045815.1. Lineage (GTDB taxonomy): Bacteria > Pseudomonadota > Alphaproteobacteria > Sphingomonadales > Sphingomonadaceae > Aquisediminimonas. The sequence goes on along the minus strand of JBJOLA010000373.1, from coordinate 2,218 downwards.
CCCTTACCTCCCAAATAAGTGGGCGTTCCAAATAGCTTTCGCAATGCTTTCGACTACATTAAGCAACCGCTCATCTAGAAAATAGCATTCTGGCCTCAACCCGCTTCTCAAGTGAGTCGCGCGGTCGGAGGACTAAAGTGATGCGTAAGTGGATGATTGCACTCTTGCTCTCAACGTCGGCACCCGCGCTGGCTCAAATCGTTGAAATTCCGCAGATATTGCCGGACGTAGCGGTGAACGCGGTCGTCCCTGAGGAAGCGTCGGTTCAGCGCCAGGCAGTTGCTGAACGCCGTGCCGAAGTCCAAGTCGCTGAGCGCGGTGACGGTGAACGACGCGGCGGTTGGAGCGGCGGCAACAGCGGTGGCGGTTGGCGGCATGATCAAGCCGGTCAGCAGCAACAGGCTCAAGCGCCGATTGCTCAGCCGCAAGCCCAACCGCAACCGCAACCTCAGCCTCAGCCGCAACGTGGCAATTGGGGTGGCAATGGCGGCGGCTGGCAGAACCGTCAAGCCGCGCCTGTCGAACAAGCGCAGCCACAACAACGTGCCGAAGGACGTCAGTGGGGTGATCGTGGCGGATGGCAAGGTCGCCAAGCCGCACCTGCACAAGTTCCAGATCAAGCCGCGGGCAATGCCGGGCGGCAATGGGGCGGCGGCGGCTGGCGCGGTCGGCAAAATGACCAAATGACGACTGCACCGGCTCCTCAGGCGGCGCCGCCCACGCGCAATTGGGGCGGTGACGGCAATCGTTGGGGTAATCGGGGCGCAACCCCCGTTCCCTCGGTGCCTCAGGGCGGCTGGGATCGCGGCAGGGAGACGCATAACGAAAACCGCACTGAAAACCACGGCGGCGAACAGCATGCTTGGAACCGTGGCAATGATGGCCAGTGGAACCGTCAGGGCGGCGGCACATGGAATCGCAACGGCAATGGCGGCTGGGAACGGCACGACGGAGACCGGCACTTTGATCGGGATCACGACAATCGCTGGGGCAATAACGGTGTGTGGAACAACCGTGACAATCGCAGCTGGGATCGCGGCTGGCGGAGTGATCGCCGTTATGATTGGCAATCCTATCGCAACCAGTATCGCAGCTATTACAACCAGCCGCGCTATTACAACCCTTACGGCTACGACTATGATTATGAGCGGTTCGGGATTGGCATCTACCTCGACAGCCTGTTTTTCAGCAGCCGGTATTGGATCAACAATCCAAGCTATTACCGCCTGCCGAACGCGCCCTACGGCTATCACTGGGTACGCTATTATGACGATGTCTTGCTCGTCGATATCCGCTCAGGCTATGTTGTGGACGTGATTTACAACTTCTTCGATTGAGTTGAAAACGAAGGCCCGGGGCGGAAATGCTCCGGGCCTTTTCGTTTGTGCGGTTTGGCATTAGGGCAAGCACAGCGTCCCTCAACTACATAGCCCAAAGATGTCCAAATCAAAGCTCGGTTCCTCAAAGCTCGCAACCTTCGGTAGAGATATTCGTCGTCGCCTAAAGCGTCACGAACGGGTGGAAGTCGTCAGCGGCGGCGGGCTCGATCTGTTCATCGTCCAGGGATTCCTCACCGCACAAGAATGTACAGATGTGATGGCGATGGTGGATGCGAGCAGCCGCCCTTCCACGCTCTACAAAGGCACAGAGATTGAGGGATACCGCACCAGTTTTAGCGGCGATCTCGATCCGTTTCACCCGCTCGTCCAGATCATCGAAGGTCGCATCTGCAATCTGATGGGAATTGACAAGCGCTTCGGAGAAACCCTCCAAGGCCAGCGCTATGCCGTTGGCCAGCAGTTCAAACCGCACCATGATTATTTCTTCGAAAGCCAAGGCTATTGGGAGATGGAGCGCAATCGCGGCGGCCAACGGAGCTGGACCGCGATGATCTATCTCAATGAGCCGGACGGCGGTGGCGAAACCAATTTCCCCAAGGCCGGCATGTGCGTGACGCCGCGTTCAGCAATGCTGGTGCTCTGGAACAATATGGATGAAATTGGCGCGCCGAATGAACAGACGTTGCACGAAGGCGTGCCCGTAACTGCGGGCACCAAATATATCGTTACGAAATGGTTCCGGGAACGCTTCTGGGGCTAGAGCATAGTGCAATAAATGTGAATCGTCATTGCGAGCGAAGCGCGGCAATCCAGCGGCACCAGAGTCTGGATTGCCGCGCTTCGCTCGCAATGACGGGTGGCGCAGATTTAACGCAAAA
>JBJOLA010000315.1:0-2873 GCA_046045815.1 Pseudomonadota bacterium | reverse complement strand
GGCGATCCGCGAAGGCACGATTTGCGGGGTACCCACCCGATTGTTCCGTGTGAGCTTCACCGGCGAATTGGGCTTCGAAATCAACGTGCCGACAGCTTATGGCCGCGCGCTGTGGGAGCGGATCATGGCCGTTGGCGCGCGTTATGACATTACACCCTACGGCACCGAAGCGATGCACGTGCTGCGTGCCGAAAAGGGCTTCATCATTGTTGGGCAGGATACCGACGGCACGGTAACACCCCAAGATGCCGGGCTCGACTGGGCGGTGGGCAAGAAGAAGCCCGATTTTGTTGGAAAACGGTCACTCGCCCGTCCTGACATCATCGCGCCCGGTCGCAAGCAACTGGTGGGACTTCTAACCGATGATCCAGGTGTCGTGCTGGAAGAAGGCGCGCAGATTGTTGCTGATCCCAATCAATCCATCCCGATGAAGATGATTGGCCATGTGACGTCGTCTTATTGGAGTGCGGCGTTAGGGCGGTCGATTGCGATGGCACTTGTAGCAGGCGGAAAGGAAAGGATGGGCGAAACCCTACACATTCCGATGCCGGGCAAAACCCATACCGCAAAGGTCAGCGGGATGGTCTTTTACGATCCGGACGGGGCACGGCTGAATGTCTGATATTCTAACCCGCAGCGAACCAGTCTCCGCCACGCCGTTTGCCGCGGATGGGGTGGTGATCAGCCTCGCCCCGCCGATGGCGCGCTTCTCCTTCCGGGCACGGCAGGCGCAGGCGCTTGAAACACTGCTTGGCGCCAAAGTGCCCAAAAAGATCGGAGACGCCGAAGGCGACATTGCCTGCCTCGGGCCCGATGAATGGATGCTCCGCGCGCCCGAAGGAACCACCATTCCGGTGGGCAAAGCTCTGCCGTTAGCGGTGACTGACATCAGTGATCGTGCGATCTGCCTGATCGTCGAAGGGCCGCGCGCCGCCGAAATACTGATGTCAGGCTGCCCGCTCGATCTCGATCATTTCGCCGTCGGTCGTGCCACCCGCACGATATACGAAACCGTCGAAATCATCCTCATCCGCGAAGCTGAAGACCGGTTCCAGGTCGATGTCTGGCGCAGTTTCGCGCCTTGGCTTTGGACGGCGCTGACCACCGCGGCCAGCCACTGAACTGTCGTGCCATGTTGGCAAAAATAGGTAGCACCAATACGCGCGACATGACTTAGCTATTAGCGTAAGTTATGCCGCAATGGGGAGCCGCATGTTTTGAAACTACCACAGGAATTTGATCTCCACGCGCTCGAAGTGTTTGTGATGACCGTCGAACTCGGCGGCATGTCTCAGTGCGCCGTGCGGTTACAGGTCACGCAGCCGGCGGTTTCGCAGACCATCGCGAAGCTGGAGGCAGTGATTGACGCGCCGCTTTTCGATCGCTCCATGCGGCCAATGGGTCTGACAGCGAGCGGTAAGGCGCTGTTTGCGCGCGGGCAGAGGCTGATCGCACTGGCTCGATCCACCTACGACGACGTGCGCGAAGGTGCGAGCCTCCCGATTTCCAGCATAACGGTTGCCATGTCATTCAGCCTCGCCAATCAGCTGACTGCGCCGATACTCCGCAGCCTTGGAGGACGCGCGGATCGGTGGAACATCCGCTCAGGCATTTCGATGGAGCATCAAGGTGCGTTCATGTCGCGCGATATCGACATGCTGGTGACGGGCAGCTTCAATCAGGAACACCGCGACAGCGTGGAATTGCATCCGGTGTTTGAAGAGAGCTTCATCCTCGTCTTTCCCAAAGATTATCGCGAGCCAGCAGACGTTGCGGCACAACCGCCGAGCTTGCCCTTCATCCGCTTTTCAAGGCTCACCGGCATGGGCCAGCAGATTGAGCGCCAACTTGTGCGGATGAAATTGAAGCCACCTCAATGGGTCGAGGTTGAGTCCTCGCATCAGCAACTGGCACTCGCGGCTGCGGGGCTTGGCTGGACAATCACCACGCCGATTTGTCTTGCCGCCGTTCAGGAATTTTTGCCCCAGATCAGGGCCGAGCCGATGACGCGAGGACGGTTCGCGCGCCAGGTCCAGGTTGTTTCGCGCGTGGGCGAACTAGGCGACATTCCAAAGCTGACGGCGGCGCTCTGTAGTCAAACATTGCGTGATGAGACGATATTGCCCCTGATCGACGCCTACCCCTGGATCGTTGAGGAACTGAACTGGCCCCTCATGGCGGCAACAGGAACAACGCAATAAATCTTCCAATCTCGACAATCTTTTCATTCTAAAATCCGCTGACCGCGCGTCATTAAAGAGATCATGACACTCGCAAATGATCCGCTGGCAGCGCTTTGGATGCCCTTCACCGCCAACCGCGCCTTCAAGGAAGCGCCGCGCCTGCTGAGCAGTGCGAAGGATATGCATTACACCAGCAGCGACGGGCGACAGGTGCTCGACGGGACGGCGGGGCTTTGGTGTGTGAATGCCGGCCATTGCCGCGCGCCGATTGTCGAGGCGATCCGCAAGACTGCGGGCGAGATGGATTTCGGACCGACGTTCCAGTTGGGCCATCCGCTGGTCTTTGAACTGGCATCGCGCGTGGCGGCGTTGATGCCCGATCCGCTGGACCGGATATTCTTCACCAATTCGGGATCGGAATCGGTCGATACCGCACTCAAAATCGCCATCGCCTATCAGCGCGCGCGGGGAGAAGGCACGCGGACGCGGCTGATCGGGCGCGAGCGTGGCTATCACGGCGTCGGCTTTGGCGGGATTTCAGTGGGTGGGATCGTCAGCAACCGTCGGCAGTTCGGCACATTGCTCGCGGGCGTCGATCATCTGCCACACACGCACAGCCTCGAACATAACGCCTTCACGCGCGGGCAACCGGCCTGGGGCGGGCATCTCGCCGAGGAGCTGGAGCGCATC
>JBJOLA010000306.1:0-7883 GCA_046045815.1 Pseudomonadota bacterium | reverse complement strand
CCACGGATTGGAGTATCTTGATCAGCGGGTCGCGCCTCAAGGGTCAAACGGCTCAGCAATGAATGCACGACACAATGAACGTTTCCAGGCGCTGTGTGACGCGGCTCAAGGCAAGAATATTTCGATTTGGACGGTATTCTTTGGAACGGGCGGCATCCCGGCTACTTTGGTTTCCTGCGCCAATCCTGGCCAGTCATTTGACGCGACGGATACTGCGACACTACGCGCCAATTTCCAGACGATTGCCGCGCGCATCTCTTCACTAAGGCTGACACGATGATCAACTTCATCCAGAAAATCCGCGCCGACGAGCGGGGGGCAACCGTCATTGAATTTGCGTTCGTCGCGCCCATCTTCTTGCTGTTCCTGGTTGCGACATTCGACCTGGCACACCGCGAATATGCGACGTCGATATTGCAAGGCGCAGTCCAAAAGGCTGCGCGTGGATCGACGCTTGAAGGCGGCGCCGCAGCGACCACCTCTCTTGATGCACAAGTGAGGCTCGCGGTTGAACCGCTAGCTAGCGGCGCGAACTATGTTTTCTCGCGCAAGACGTACAACAGCTTCACGCGCGCAGGTCAGGCGGAAAATTTCACAGACTCCAACGGAAATGGCGTTCGCAATGCGGGTGAGTGTTTCCAGGATGAAAATGGCAACGGAATTTGGGATGCTGATGCCGGTGCCACCGGCCCCGGTGGATCGGATGACATTGTGCAATATACCGCAACAGTCACCTATCCCCGGCTGTTTCCGATGGCGGGGATGTTAGGCTGGCCGACAAATCAGGTCATCAGTGCCACAACCGTCCTACGCAATCAGCCATTTGGCATCAAAAATGCTTCTACAGTTACGGTGATTTGCACATGATCAATGATTTGAAACGAGCCCGAAAAGCGGTGCGCAATTTTGCGCAAAGGCTGAGGCGTGATCAAAGCGGCGTGGCCTTGATCGAATTTGCGTACACGCTGCCATTCCTCACGATCCTCGGCTTCTTCGGGCTGGAAATGACGAACCTCGCGCTCGTAAACCTTCGGGTGAGCCAGGCTGCGTTGGCACTTGCTGACAATATTTCACGTGTCGGCGCAACAACGGCGCTTGCCACAGTCCAGGTGCGCGAATCGGATGTGAATGACAGTTTGATTGGTGCCATCCGTCAAACGGGTGCGCTCAACGTTGCGACAGGCGGCCGGATCATCCTCTCAAGCCTAGAGCAAAATGCCACAGGTGGTCAGTGGATTCACTGGCAGCGCTGCATCGGCACAAAAAATGTGGTGTCCCTCTACGGTGCCGAAGGTACAGGGGCGACCGGTACCTCGTTCCTCGGCATGGGCAAGGCTTCCGCGCGCATTGCGGCGCCGCCAAACTCTGCCGTCATGTTCGTCGAAGTCACGTATGACTATAAGCCAATCTTCAACGCGATGTTCATCGGCACTAAGTCTATTCGCTATGAGGCGTCGTTCGTCGCGCGTGATCAAAACCGAGATCTGACGCAGCTGTTTAACCCGTCGCCGACGGCAGTTGTGCATAGTTGTTCAACGTTTTTGACGTCCTGATCAGCGATTACACGTCCGCTTCACAGCGGCGATGATCCGGGGAACATCGACAATCGCCAGTTTCTCAAGGTTTGCAGCGTAGGGCAAGGGAACGTCCTCGTTGCAAACCCGGGCAACCGGCGCGTCGAGATCGTCAAAGCCCTGTTCCATGCAAACCGCGATCACCTCGCTTGAGATGGAGCAGGCGGGCCACCCCTCTTCGACGACCACGAGTCTGTTGGTGCGCGACAGGCTCTCAAGAATCGCCGCCGTATCGAGCGGACGCAGGGTGCGCAGATCAATCACCTCAGCGTCAATCCCCTCTCCCGCAAGCTGTTCAGCGGCATCCAGCGCGAGCCCGACGCCGATGGAATAGCTCACGATGGTAACATCTGTTCCGGGCCGCATTGTCCGCGCCTTGCCGATGGGAAGGACTTCTCCGGGTGGGGGCACTGCGAAACTGCGTCCATAAAGCAATTCGTTTTCCAGAAAGATCACGGGATCCTCGCACTGGATCGCCGCACGGAGCAGGCCTTTGGCGTCAGTCGCATCATAGGGCGCGATGACGACAAGGCCGGGCACCGCCGCATACCAGGGCGCATAATTCTGGCTATGCTGCGCGCCAACTCGCGCCGCCGCGCCATTTGGCCCCCGGAAAACAACCGGGCACCGCATCTGCCCGCCCGACATATAATTGGTCTTCGCCGCAGAATTGATAATCTGATCAATGGCTTGCATTGCGAAGTTAAACGTCATGAATTCAATGATGGGGCGCAAGCCACCCATTGCCGCGCCCGCGCCGATACCCGCAAAGCCGTGCTCTGTGATCGGTGTGTCAATCACCCGACGTGCCCCGAATTCCTCCAGCAGCCCCTGAGTGACCTTGTACGCGCCCTGATATTCCGCAACTTCTTCGCCCATCACGAATACGCGGTCATCGCTGCGCATTTCTTCGGCCATCGCATCCCGGAGCGCCTCACGGACAGTGATTTTGGCGTTGGCACCGTCTGCCGCCGCGACCGGCTTGGGCTTAGCAGCGGCCGCCGGGGTCTCGACGATAATCGGATCGGCTGTAGGTGCCAGGGGAGCAGGCACAACAGCTTCTCCCTCACCCGCGATCAGCGCAATCACCGTCCCCACCTTCACACCCTCGCTGCCTTCCGCAACAAGCAGCTCCGATATCGTACCCTCGTCAACAGCCTCAAATTCCATCGTCGCCTTGTCGGTCTCAATCTCGGCCAGGATATCGCCCGATTTCACCACATCGCCAGCCTTCACCAGCCATTTTGAAAGTGTGCCTTCTTCCATCGTCGGTGAAAGCGCTGGCATTTTCAGTTCGATGCTCATGCGTAATTCCCCACAAGCACGTCCGTATAAAGTTCTGACGGATCAGGCTCCGGCGAACTTTCAGCAAAATCAGCCGCTTCACTCACGATCTTCTTGATTTCCTTATCCATTTCCTTGAGCGATTCCTCGCTGACGCCCATCGCTTCCAATTCCTTTTTGGCACCCTCAATCGGATCATGTTTCTCGCGCATATCCTGCACTTCCTCGCGCGACCGATACTTCGCCGGGTCTGACATCGAATGGCCGCGATAGCGATACGTCTTGAGCTCCATCAGCAGTGGGCCGTTGCCACCGCGCACAAATTCAAGCCCCGTCTCGATCGCGCCGCGCACCGCCAGCACGTCCATTCCGTCAACCTGCATGCCGGGAATGCGGAACGCCTCCCCGCGCCGGTGGAAGTGGGTTTCCGCACTGGAACGGTCAACCTTCGTCCCCATCGCATAGCCGTTATTCTCGATCACGAAGATGATCGGCAGCTTCCACAGCGCCGCCATGTTGAAGCTCTCATAAACCTGCCCCTGATTGGCCGCGCCGTCGCCGAAATAAGCGAGGCAAACGCCGCCATCGCCTGAATATTTGTGCCCGAATGCCAATCCCGTGCCGAGCGAAACCTGCGCGCCGACGATCCCGTGGCCGCCGTAAAACTTATGCTCGGTCGAAAACATATGCATCGATCCGCCCTTGCCGTGCGATATGCCCGCCGCCCGGCCCGTCAATTCCGCCATGATCAGCTTGGGGTCGATGCCGTACGCCAGCATATGGCCATGGTCTCGATAGCCAGTAATCACACTGTCCTTGCCGGGTGTAAGGGCAGACTGAAGGCCAACCGCAACCGCTTCCTGCCCGATGTAAAGATGGCAAAACCCGCCAATCAATCCCAAGCCATAGAGCTGCCCCGCCCGCTCCTCAAAACGGCGGATGAGCAGCATCTCACGGTAGAGTTCAAGCAATTGATCTTGGCTGGCGGCAAAACGCATTGGTGCTTTCGGCTGAAGAATCAGCGCGTCTTGCGCGGGGGCGGAGGCTTTGGCCAAAATCAAACCTTTCAGCGGCAATAATTGAGGCCAACCTATAGGCATGACGGGCCACTTTGGGCAATCACCTAAGCAGCGAAAATAACGCTACGGAATACGAATGCGTATCAGTTGAGCGGGATGATCACTTCATCCGCGTGGGCAAGGCCCAATTGCTTACGGACCAGCTCGTCGACCATATCGGGATTCGCGTGTCGCGGATCAAGGAGTTGAACGCGGTTGGCGAGTTCTGCCCGTTCCTTCTCAACGGATGCGAGCTCAAGCGTCCGCGCTTCATACCGCTGGCTATAATCGCCCCACGCCAGCACACCGTTCGAGCCAAACAGCGCATAGCCACCGAAAAATGCGATGATGGTCAAAGCAATAGCGGGCCACAGCGCCGATCGCATCAAGCTCACAAATGATTTAGCCCGTCTCATGAAGCTCCTTGAATCAGAAGCGATTCGCCGGGTCAAGGGTTAATTTAAGCGCAATGAAATCTGCTCAGGAAAAAATGCTGCGCCCGGCATATACAGCCGCCGCCCCAAGCTCCTCTTCGATCCGGATCAGCTGGTTATATTTTGCCAACCGGTCTGAGCGCGCAAGACTCCCGGTCTTGATCTGCCCGCAGTTGGTGGAAACCGCGAGGTCAGCAATGGTTGAATCCTCGGTCTCACCCGAACGGTGCGACATGACCGATGTATAACCGGCCCGGTGTGCCATCGAAACCGCTGCAAGAGTCTCACTTAACGTCCCGATTTGATTGACCTTTACCAGCAGAGAATTGGCAAGACCCGCTTTGATCCCGTCCGCCAGACGCTTGGGATTGGTCACGAACAGATCATCACCGACAAGCTGGGTTTGTTTGCCGATCTTATCGGTCAGATATTTCCAGCCGGCAAAATCATCTTCGCCCATGCCGTCCTCTATCGACGCAATTGGGTAGCACTTGGCGAGGTCGGCCAGATAATCCGCCATTTCGGTGGGAGAAAGCACCCTGCCCTCACCGTCGAGATGATAGGCCCCGTCCTTGAAAAATTCGGTAGCGGCGCAGTCCAGCGCCAGCACAACATCGTCGCCAGGCCGATATCCCGCCGCTTCGATGGACGACATAATGAAATCCATCGCCTCTGCTGGTGACGCGAGATTGGGTGCGAAGCCACCTTCGTCGCCTACCGCCGTTGCCAGACCCTTGTCATGAAGCTTGCCCTTGAGCGTGTGGAAAATCTCCGTCCCGATCCGTACAGCATCAAACAACGTCTCGGCGCCGACCGGCATGATCATGAATTCCTGGAAATCAATTGGATTGTCTGCGTGCATCCCGCCGTTGATGATGTTCATCATCGGCACCGGCAAGACATGTGCGCTGACCCCGCCAACATAGCGGTAAAGCGGAAGCCCGCGCGAGTCCGCCGCCGCCTTCGCAACCGCAAGGCTCACGCCGAGCAGGGCGTTAGCGCCGAGGCGCCCCTTATTCTCCGTCCCGTCGAGCGCAATCAGTTTTGCGTCCAGTTCCGCCTGATCTTCGGCGTCAAAACCCAAAAGCATGTCCGCAATTTCACTGTTGATCCCCTCAACAGCCTGAGAAACACCCTTGCCAAGGAATTTTTTCTTGTCGCCGTCTCTTTTTTCGACGGCTTCATAAGCCCCTGTGGAGGCCCCGGAAGGCACCGCAGCCCGCCCAAATCCACCATCTTCAAGACTCACGTCCACTTCCACCGTCGGGTTCCCCCGGCTATCAATAATCTGTCGGGCATGGATATCGAGAATAGCGGTCATTATATGAGGTCCTCAGGACGGCGCGTTGAATTTGGCGGACCCAATATCGGTGAAGATGGTTTAACGCAAATGGCAGGATCGCTGTCGGTTGAAACAAAGGACAAGATGTACAATGGCACAGGCAAAAAAAGTGGTCCCAGCCGTTAAGGCTATCGTTAAGGCTCCTGCGAAACGCGCAGCGGCGAAAGCCAAGGCTGTCGTCACCGCAGAGGCAGAGACCCTGCAAGAAAAAGCGGGTAGCTTCGCCGACAAAGCCGGAGATAAAGCCCGCGAATATGCCACCACTGGCAAAGACAAAGCGTCGGGCATGCTCGGGGATCTCTCGGAAATGGTGGAGAGCATCGCCAAGAATGTGGATGATAAGCTCGGCACACAATACGGCGATTATGCCCGTAAGGCCGCCAGCACGGTCTCTGGCGTTGCGGACTCCCTCAAAAACAGCGATGTTGACGATATCGTTGAAGGCACCCGCAAATTCGTTCGCGAAAAGCCCGCCGTGGCCATTGGCGCAGCAGCGGCGCTCGGCTTTGTGCTGACCCGGTTGTTTAAGGCAAGCACCAAAGACAGCGACGACGCTTAGCCCGTGCAAGACGCGCCCGCCCCCTCGGCTGAGGTCGAAATACTGCCCGAAAAGCTGGGGCTGGCGGCGCTGCTTGGTCAGCTGGGCAACGATGCTGGCGATTTCGCCCGGGCAGAGGCGGCCTACCTCAAAGCGCAAGTCGGGGAGCGGGCGAGCTATGCCCTGCCTGCCTTGGCGATGATTGGGGCGGGCATCGCACTTTTATCCGGCGTGTTGATCGCGTTCATCGTGGGGCTGACGATGATCCTCGCGCCGCTGATCGGCACGGGCTGGTCGGTGCTGGCGGTTACCTTTGGCGCGGCGTTGCTGGCCGTCGGGCTGCTCCGTTTCGGTATCCAGCGCATCAAAGCGACGCTCAAACGGCCAGAAGAGCGATGAACACTCTCGATCAAACCAAGGCGGATGCAGCGGCGGCGCGGCGGCGGCTTGAAGGCCGTGTGGCGGAAATTCGGGAGCGCGCCCGTCCCCAAGCCCTGCTGGATGACGTCAAGACGGCAGCCCGAAAACGGGCGGCCCAAGCCGCAATTGGCGCCCTTGTCAACAGAAAGACAAGGCCCATCGTTGCGGCGGGCGTGGCAGCGGCGGCAATCGCCTATCTTTTCAAAAACCCCATTTTAAAAGCCCTCCGCACCCGGACGACCAAGGAGAATGACATTGAGCAATGACCTGCGCAAAAAAGCCGAAGCCAAGATGGGTGAAGCCCGTGACAAGGCAGCCGACGCGCTTGCTTCAAGCCGTGCCAAAGCGGGCGACGCGCTCAAGACTGCCAAAGCAAAAGCCGAGGAAGCAACCGCCGCGACCCGTGCGGCCACTGCCAAGGCCGCTCAGAAGACTGTAGAGGGTGTGGAACACAGCCCGTTGATCGCTGTCCTAGGCGGCATCGCTATCGGTGCCATAGCCGCGGCACTGCTGCCAAAAACACGTCACGAGAATAATGTCCTCGGCAAAGCGGGTGACAAGGTCCGCGACGTCGCTGCCAACGCGGCCAACGCCGCGCGCGACACAGCGAAGGATCAGCTCGACACCCTCGGCGTCACCGCAGACGCGGCCAAGGGTCAATTGCGCGATCTGGTTGACAAAATCGGGAAAGCTGCGAATTCCGCTACGTCCGCTGCGGCTGATATAATTCGAAACAAATAGTCCACAGAAAGCGCCTCCTCCCCATGAGCAACCTCCACCTCGTCTTCGGCGGTCGCGTGTCCGATCCTGCTACGCTTGATTTCAACGATCTCAACTCAATCGACATCGTCGGCATGTTCCCCAACTTCAAAGAAGCAGAAGTAGCCTGGCGCGCCGCCGCGCGACGCACAATCGACGATGCCGAAATGAAATATGTCGTCGTGCACCTCCACCGTATGCTCGTGCCGGAGATGCTGAAACGTTAACGCGATGCCCGATCATAGCGTGGCAGCGTTCATCGTTGACGTCGCGGACTACGACCAAACGTTGCCATGCCCTCGCTCACAGTGTTGAGGACGTCGGTAGGATATATGTTGGCCCGCCGTCACACCCGCGTTCATAAAAATGTCTGCTAGACTGCTATTCAGCTTGCCCAGGCTCGCGTTTTAAGGGCGACTTTGGCTTTTTCAGTACCCACGATAGTGGCGCGAAGCATAGCATCAGCCAAAACAT
>JBJOLA010000305.1:0-2630 GCA_046045815.1 Pseudomonadota bacterium | reverse complement strand
CTGGGAAGGCATTGGTAAACACACGAAAACTGTGCTTTGCATCTTGAGCGATCTCACTAAGTTCAGGTCGGGCGTCTAGGATGGCGACAATTTCAGCCCCCGCCTCTTTGAGCGCATACGCCGTTCCATAAGCATCATCATTGTTGGTGGCGATCACCACGCGCTTGCCCGGCACCACACCAAAGCGCTGCACATAGGTGCGCACGGCTTGGGACAGCATCACGCCGGGGCGGTCATTATGCGCAAAGGCCATGGGTCGTTCTATGCTACCCGTGGCGAGAATCACTTGTCCCGCGCGGACATGCCAGAGCCGCTGGGCGACACCGTGCGCAGGCACTTGCCCCGGTTCGGCGATCCGCTCGCTCAGCGTCAGGAAATTATGATCCCAATATCCCGATGCCGTCGTGCGGGTGAGGATGCGGCCTCCAGCGGCCCGGATGCGCGCTTCGGTGGCGTCTATCCATGCGGCGTCCAATTCCTGCGGATCACGGATCAGCGACGCGCCGAGGATGCGGTCTTGCTCAACAAGGATCACCCGTCTGCCCGCCTCTGCGGCTTCGAGTGCAGCACTCAGCCCTGCTGGCCCCGCGCCCACCACCAGCACATCGCAGAAGGCCGCGCGCTGGGAAAAGCGATCGGGATCAACCTGCGTTGGTGCCTTGCCCAGCCCAGCGGCGCGACGGATGAAATATTCGTAGATCATCCAGCGCTTGGGCGATCCGAAGAAGGTCTTGTAGTAAAAACCAGCAGGGAGAAACCGCGATGCAAGGCCCAGCACCGCGCCTACATCGAACGCCAGACTCGGCCAACGGTTCTGGCTCTTGGCGACCAGCCCTTCGTAGACGAACACATCGGTCGCGCGGGTATTGGGTTCGGTGCGTCCGCCTTCGCCCACCGTGACAAGTGCGTTGGGTTCCTCGATCCCCGCCGCCATGATTCCCCGTGGGCGGTGATATTTGAAGCTGCGCCCGACCAGGCCGATGCCGTTCCGCAAGAGCGCGGCGGCGAGCGTATCGCCGTCCTGCGCGTGATAGGCTTTGCCATCAAAGGTGAAGTTGATCATTGGCCTGCTCACGGTAATGCCTCTGGCCCAACCGCGCGAACCGCCTCGATCACATGCGTCACCCGGTGGCGAGTCAGAACCATCCATGCGCGGCAACCAAACGTATGCCGCCAAATCTCTTCGTCCCTCCCGCGCGGATTGGCGCGGGTAAACAAAGTCGCCATCGCTTCATCCGATGATACATCGAGCACCACGACCGAATCCACCGTGCGTTCATAGACGAACTCACCTTGCGCGCGCGGGCCACAATGGGGGCAGGTGATCTGCATCATCTCAGCGGCTACTCGGCATCGGGCCAGTTCCGGTTTCGTCAATCGTATCGCCGCGCTGGAAGCGGTCGAGATCGAACGGCGCGTTGAGTTCGTGGGGTTTTCCGGTCGCCAGCGTATGCGCATAGGTCCAGCCCGATGCCGGCGTCGCCTTGAACCCGCCGTAGCACCAGCCGCCGTTGAGATAGAGGTTTTTGACGGGGGTCTCGCCGATGATCGGGGAACCATCAAAGCTCATATCGGTCACGCCGCTCCACGTCCGCACCATCCGCAGGCGGGACAGCGCGGGCACGAGCGCCAGCCCCTGCGCCACCGCGCCCTCCATCACCATCGGATTGCCACGCTGGGCATAGCTTGGCCAATTATCGGGATCACCACCAAAGACGATGCCGCCCTTGTCAGACTGGCTGATGTAGCAATGTAGCGATTGCGACATGATGACGGTATCGATCATCGGCTTTACACCCTCGGTGACCATCGCCTGCAAGGTTTGCGATTCAATCGGCAGCTGGAGCCCAGCGAGCCCCGCGACATGGCCGCTATTGCCTGCCACACAAATGCCGACCCGGCCCGCGCTTATTCGTCCGCGCGTGGTTTCAACACCGACAACCGCGTCCCCATCCCGCACGAAACCGGTCACTTCGCATTTTTGAATGATATCCACGCCGAGGCTGTCCGCCGCACGCGCATAGCCCCAAGCGACCGCATCATGGCGCGCCGTGCCGCCGCGCCGCTGGGTCAATCCGCCGACAATCGGGAAGCGCGCGCTGGTCGACATATCAAGCAGCGGTTCCATCTTCGCAATCTGATTGCGGCTGAGCAGTTCGGCATCAATCCCTTGGCAGGCCATCGCATCGCCGCGCTGGGCGAGCATCGTCATGTCGCTATCCGAATGGCCGAGGAACAAGGCACCGCGGGGTGAGAACATCACGTTGTAATTCAGCTCGTCGCTCATCCCCTCCCACAGTTTCATCGAGAATTCGAACAACTTTTGCAGCGGGGGTTGGCGGTAGTTTGACCGGACAATCGTGGTGTTACGCCCGGTATTGCCGCCGCCGATCCAGCCCTTTTCGATCACTGCGATACTCTTGATGCCGTGAACCTTAGCGAGATAATAGGCCGTCGAAAGGCCGTGCCCGCCGCCGCCGATAATGACGATGTCATAGCTCGCCTTGGGTTCGGGATCGCGCCACGCGGGTTGCCAATGCTTGTGGCCGTTCAGCGCACCGCGAATGAGACCAAGCGCGGAATAGCGGTTCATGAAATCGGCAGCCACCCGCGCTTTTGCCGCCAATCAG
>JBJOLA010000288.1:0-6255 GCA_046045815.1 Pseudomonadota bacterium | reverse complement strand
GCAACTCCACGCCGCCCTCGCGTTGATTGCTGAAAAAGGCTGGGGAATTTTGCTCTATCTGCGGCAGGAAGGGCGTGGCATCGGCCTCATCAACAAACTGCGCGCCTACCAGCTGCAGGATCAGGGGTTTGACACGGTGGATGCCAATTTGCGGCTGGGCTTTGCGGTCGACGCGCGCGATTTCGGGGTGGCCGCGCGCATGCTTCATCTGCTGGGGCAGGACCGCATCCAATTGCTCACCAACAATCCGGAAAAGGTTGCGGGTCTCGCTGCGTCGGGGATTGAGGTCGTAGAACGTGTCCCGCACCAGCTGCCCGCTAACCCCCACAACGCCCACTATCTCGCCACCAAGCGAGACCGCACGGGACATGTTCTATAAGATGAGCTCGCTATAGTTGAGGGCGATCTGATGCGCCCCGGCTGCGGTCAGCCGTTCGCCGTGACCCGACCGTATGTGACTTCCCGCGCACAGACCAATGACATAGGCGCCAGCCGCGACGCCCGCCCGAACGCCGAGCGGCGAATCTTCAATCACAAGACAGTCCGACGGTTCAACACCCAGCCCCGCCGCCGCATTCAGATAGACTTGCGGGTGTGGTTTGCCGTGGGTCAATTGGTCCGCGCTGAAGTAACGTTCCTTGAAATGTTTGGCAAAGCCGAGGCGTTCGGAAACCGTTTCAAGATAGGCGAGCGGGCTTGACGACGCGACCGCGCGTTGCAGATGTCGCGTGCGATCCAGAAATTGTGCAGCGCCTGGCACCGGCGCGAGTTGAGCCATAACTGCCTCGTTTGAGACGCGCTCAACAAAGGAAGGAAAATCCGGCGGGATCGGCTTCCCGAGTCGCCCTTCGATCTTGATCAGGCAATCAGACCAGCGCCAGCCGCAATAGAGAGCGAGTGATTCCTCCAGGCTGGTAGGCAAACCAATAGCCGTCAGCGCATCAGCCAGTGCCTGATTGGCAAGTGTTTCGCTATCGACGATCACGCCGTCAAAATCGAACAGGATCGCCTTGATCGTCAAGCGCGACTGCCGAACAGGGCGCTGCCGACGCGGATATGGCTCGCGCCGAGCATGATCGCGGTTTCAAAATCAGCCGACATGCCCATGCTCAGCCCGGCAAGGTGATGATCCCGCGCGAGTTTGGCGAGTAGCGCGAAATAAGGTGCGGCCTCCACGACGGCGGGGGGCACCGCCATTAGTCCGGCAACGTTGAGCGCGGCATCCTTGGCGGCGGCGATCAGCGCGGGGAGATCAGCCACCGCACAGCCGCCCTTTTGCGCCTCATTGCCGATATTGACCTGGATGAAACAGGCAGGCACCCGGCCCGTCTTCTCGCTTGCCCGCGCAATTGCCGCTACCAGCGAAGGCCGGTCCACCGAATGGATCACATCAAAAAGCGTGACGGCCTCCTCGGCCTTATTGGATTGTAGTTGTCCCACAAGATGAAGCTCCACCCCGGGAAAATCAGCGATCAGGTTCGGCCATTTCGCCTCCGCTTCCTGCACCCGGTTTTCGCCAAACGCGCGCTGGCCGGCCTCCAGCAGCGGCCTGATGGCAGCGCCGTCGTGCGTCTTGGAAATCGCCACCAACGTCACGTCAGACGCTTTACGTCCTGCTGTTTTGGCGGCCTTAGCGATTTGAGAGCGGATTTCATCCAGTCTATGCTTTGCGTCGTCGATCATCTCGCCGCTATAGGAAGCGTGATGCGCAAACGCCACTCCCTCCCAAAACTCTGGCTGATGACCGATGAGCGGTTGGGAGACGGACTGTTGCCAGCGATCCGCGCGTTACCCAAGGGTTCAGGCATCATCTTTCGCCACTACGGCCTGGAGCCGACCGCGCGGCGGGCGCTGTTTGAGGCTGTGCGCACAATTGCGCGCCGCAACCGGCACCTATTGCTGCTGTCGGGCAATCACCACGGCTGGGGTGAGGCGGGGCGGCACGGCAGGCGTGAGGCGCGCAAGAGCGGCATCCATACTGCCCCTGCCCATTCCATAAGGGAGCGGGTGGCAGCAGAACGTGCCGGGGCGGATTTGCTGTTTGTCTCGCCTGTTTTTGCTACCCTGTCCCATCCCGGTGCCAGCGGACTGGGCCGTATACGATTCGGGCTCATGATCCGCAGCGCCAAACGTCCCGTCATCGCTTTGGGCGGGATGGACGCAAAGCGTGCGCGCAGTCTTAAGACTTTGGGTATCTACGGATGGGCAGCGATCAGCAGCTTGGCTCGCTCGAACTCGCCGACCTCCTAGAAGCGGAAAGCCGTGCCGACATAGACCGCTTGGCTATCGCGGCGGTTGTCCTGAATACGGTCGAGCCGTTCCCGCTCGGTCTTGTAGCGGACGCCCGCTGTCACATCCAGGTTACGGGTCAGGCGGAACGAACCACCGACATCCACGGCCAGACTCTCGGTTCCAGAAAGCGTGCGTGGCGCATTGCCCACCGGCCGCTCAGCCGCAAGTTGAACACGTGTGCTCCATTTGCTCGTATTGTAGCTGACACCCAGATCCGCCGATACGCGGCTGCCCGGAAGCGCACCTGCATCAAAGCGGCGGAGATCGCCTGTGAGCGCAAATCGTTTCCAGCCGACACCCGCGCCGAGATCATAAGAAACCGGCGCGATCCCAATCGTCGGGGCCGCGCCCGTCGCAACATTTGCCACCATCGCCACCGGAGCGCCGACCGTGCGCGCACGCACTGCCACTGTCACAGCGCGATTTTTGCCAGCTGCGGCAGAAGGCGTGAAGCGGAAACCACTATTGTTGAGGCCACTGCGCGCCAAAAGCGCCGCGAGTCGCGGGTCAGCAGAAGCAGGGGTGAAGGTGCCGACGCTCGTGCTACCGCCGATCATCCGGAGCGAGGGGCGTCCCAGAAGTCCGCCGTCTGAAGCGCCAATTGCGGGCGTGAGCGCGACCGCGGCAGCGCAAATCGCGCCCGCTAGCCAACCCAATTTCGCCCCTTTTGACAGCATGACAACTCATTCCCTCTTATCGTGCCATATTGTTAGCACAGAAAGCTGCGCGATTGCCAGCCTTTAGAGTCCGAATCTTGCGTAGTGTGGTAATTCTCCCACAGTCGCGCGTGAAGCCTCTCTTGCAGGCACTGAATTCTTGCCTATAACGCAACGAAATCCAAACTTGCCAAGGACTTTTGAATGATCAGGCCATCTCGTTTTGTTGCGGCATTCGCGTTCGTTGCCAGCCTTTCGGCCTGCGCCGCCATCAAGGATGATTTGAGCAAGGGCGTTCATATCGGCGGCGGCGGTAAGAGTAACCCGGCGAAGAGGACCAGGAGCGCTGATCTCGCGGCGTCAAAAGTGACGACGATCGGCGTCAATTCATATCTGTGGCGGGCCGCGCTTGATACGATTTCGTTCATGCCGCTTCTCCAGACTGACTCAAACGGCGGCGTTCTCGTCACCGACTGGTACACCAACCCGAACACGCCAACCGAGCGCATGAAACTGACGATCTCGATCCTCGACCAAGATCTCCGCGCCGATGCACTGCGCGTGGCCGCATCCCGTCAGGTGAGTGAGGGCAGCGGCTGGGTGGATGCGCCCGTGCAGGCCGCCACGGTTCAGAAGCTCGAAGAAATCATCCTCACTAAGGCACGTGATCTTCGTCGGGGCGCGATCGGAGGATAATGTCCACCCGCTTCAACCCGCTCAAGGCTGACGCGCACTGGCAGAAAATCTGGGAAGAGAGTGGCAGCTTTGCCGCGCCCCCCGCCAGCGACCCACGCCCCAAAGCCTATGTGCTTGAGATGTTTCCCTATCCGTCTGGGCGCATCCACATGGGCCACGTCCGCAACTATACGATGGGCGATGTGCTGGCGCGCTACAAGGCGATGACCGGCCACGCGGTGCTCCACCCGATGGGCTGGGACAGCTTCGGCATGCCCGCCGAAAATGCCGCAATGGAAAAGAAGGTCCATCCCGGCACATGGACCCGCGCCAATATCGCGGCAATGAAAGCGCAGCTTAAACGCCTTGGCCTCGCGATTGACTGGAGTCGCGAGCTTTCCACCTGCGAGCCTGATTACTACGGGCATGAACAGGCGCTGTTCCTTGATCTTTACAAGGCAGGGCTGGTGTACCGCAAGGAAAGCTCGGTCAATTGGGATCCGGTCGATATGACCGTACTCGCCAATGAACAGGTGATCGACGGGCGCGGCTGGCGCTCTGGCGCGTTGGTTGAGAAGAAAAAGCTCAGCCAGTGGTTCCTCAAAATCACCGACTTTGCCGAGGAATTGCTTGAGGGTTTGGATGGGCTGGATGCCTGGCCGGATAAGGTCAAGCTGATGCAGGAGAATTGGATCGGCAAATCCCAAGGGCTGAAATGCACGTTCAACCTGACAGGAACGCATGACGGAATCGACGTGTTTACCACCCGGCCCGACACACTCTTTGGCGCAAGCTTTGTGGCAATTGCGGCGGAACATCCGCTTGCCACGTCACTCGCCGAAAATGCTCCGCGCCTTCAGGATTTCATTGCCCATTGCAAAAAGGGTGGCACGACGGCAGCGGAGATTGAGACCGCGGAGAAACTGGGCTTCAACACCGGGCTGACGGTTGAACATCCGCTTGATCCCAATTGGCATCTGCCCGTCTATGTCGCGAACTTTGTGCTGATGGATTATGGCACCGGCGCAATTTTCGGTTGTCCGGCGCATGATCAACGCGATCTCGACTTTGCACGCAAATATAGTCTCGATGTTACCCGCGTCGTGGCGGAAGGCGATTATGACGACGCCGACTTTGCAAGTGATCTTGCCTACACCGGGCCCGGAAAAATCGTGAATTCGCATTTCCTCAACGGCATGAGCGTGGAGGATGCCAAGGCCGCCGTCATCGCCAAGTCAGAATTTGAAGGCTGGGGCGAAGGCCAGACGATGTGGCGGCTGCGCGATTGGGGCGTCTCGCGCCAGCGCTATTGGGGCACGCCGATCCCGATCATCCACTGCGATTTTTGCGGTGTGCTGCCCGCGCCGCGCAGCAGCCTGCCGATTGTCCTGCCCGAGGATGTCAGCTTTGACGTGCCGGGCAACCCGCTCGACCGCCACCCGACATGGAAGCATGTGCTCTGCCCCAATTGCCAGGAACCCGCGCGGCGCGAGACCGATACGCTCGATACGTTTGTGGACTCAAGCTGGTATTTCATCCGCTTCGCCAGCCAACCCGAGAACCAGCCGTTCGACCGGGCCGAAGCCGAGGCGTGGTTGCCCGTGGGCCAATATATCGGCGGGGTCGAACATGCGATCCTCCACCTTCTCTACGCCCGCTTCTGGACGCGTGCGCTCCACCGGATTGGGCGGCTGGGTGTAACGGAGCCATTCAAGGGGCTGTTCACGCAGGGAATGGTGACGCACGAAACGTATAAAGGGCCGGACGGCGCTTGGCTCTCACCCGAAGAGATCAAGCATGTCGCCGGTGGTGTGGTCACACTCGACGGCAAGCCGGTTGCACTTGGCCGCATCGAGAAAATGTCAAAGTCCAAGAAGAACACTGTCGATCCGATGCCGATGTTCGATCAGTTCGGCGCAGATGCGGTGCGCTGGTTCATGCTCTCAGACTCGCCGCCCGAGCGCGATCTGCCGTGGAGCGAGTCGGGGATTGAAGCGACGTGGCGGTTTGTGAACCGGATTTGGCGGCTGTTTGAAGCAGTTGATAATGCCCAAGGCGAAGACAAAGCCCTCGACAAGCTCACCCACCGGGCCATCGCGGGCGTGGGTACTGACATTGAAGCACTGCACTTCAACAAGGCGGTCGCCAAGATCCATGAACTGGTCAACGCGATTGAGAAGGCCGCGCCGTCGGCATCGCGCACCTTCGCTATCCGGGCGCTTAACCGGATTGTTGGCCCGATGCTGCCGCACCTCGCGGAGGAGGGCTGGGTCCATCTCGGCGGGAAAGGCCTCATCGCTGCACAGCCTTGGCCCGAACATGATCCCGCCTTGCTGGTCGATGACGAAGTGACCATTGCCATTCAGGTCAACGGCAAACTCCGCGACACGCTCACCGTCGCCAAGGCACTGGATAAAGCAGCGCTTGAGGCCGCCGCCTTGGCATCTGACAAGGTGATCCGGTCGCTGGACGGGGCAACACCCAAAAAGGTGATTGTGGTTCCGGGCCGCTTGGTCAACATAGTGCTATGATGCGTTTTGCCGCCCTTGCCCTGATCCTGGTGCTGCCCGCGTGCGGGTTGCAGCCGCTTTACGGTGACCGCAATGTGAGCCAGTCTCTGCGCAGCGTGGAG
>JBJOLA010000261.1:0-6206 GCA_046045815.1 Pseudomonadota bacterium | reverse complement strand
GCTTTTCCAACATATTTGGCCGCGTCCTGATGGGCGCGGTCGCTCTCATTGGGGTGGGACAGCCCGGCTCGGCCACTGCCGCTCCGGGCTGGACCGCGTCGGATGATGATGCACTGCTGTTTGACGTCCGCCTTGGCCAATACCGCCTGGGAGACGGAGTGCGTGGCTATCAAACCCCGGGTGGCACCTGTCTCGATCTCGCTGATACGATCATGGCGCTCGATATTTCGCTGCGGCTCGACAAGAAGTTGCGCCGCGCAACAGGCTGGGCGTTCGAAGAAGGCCATACGATCACGATTGACCGCGAAGCCAATACAGTACAAATCATGAACAAGACGCAAAAGCTCGTGTCAGAAGATATTTACGACACGCCCGAAGGCTGGTGCGTGACAACTGGTAAGCTTGCATCCTGGCTCGGCATTGATTTGCAAGCCGATCAGGCAAATGCGCTGCTGGTGATCAAATCAACGTCCAAACTGCCGGTCGAATTGCAGATGGAGCGGCGTTCACGCGCTGCAAAGGTGCAAAATGTCGCCAATTTTGACCTGAGCACGCTGCCCCAAGCCCATATGCCATTCAAAGGCATAAGAGCGCCTTCTGTAGACGCTGTAGTGAGCATCGGCGGGCTGAAACGGGTCGGTGGCGGCAGCAATGATTTCAGCGCCCGATACGAGCTTTACGCTGCGGGAGAAGTTGGGCCAATTGCCTACAACGCCCGGCTTTCCTCGACCAATCACGCTATACCGAACAATTTGCGGCTGCAAGCCTACCGCACCGATCCCGAGGCAAAATTGCTCGGCCCGCTCCATGCCACGCACGCCGCAGCGGGCGATGTTGCGGGTGCATCCACTGCTTTGGTGACCCAGGGCAGCTCTGGACGCGGGATTATCGTGACGAACCGGCCAATTGACCGGCCTGCCAACTTTGATCGTACTGATTTCCGCGGCGAACTGCCAAATGGGTGGGATGCCGAGCTCTACCGTAACGGGCAATTGCTCGCGTTTGCGGTGGACAGGTCTGACGGACGTTATGAATTTCTCGATGTACCGCTGCAATACGGCCAGAACCGCTTCGAAGTCGTGCTGTACGGACCGCAGGGCCAGATACGGCGCGAAAACCGGGCGGTGCCAGTCGGGCTTGATAGCATCCCGCCGCGCAAAACTTACTATTGGGCCGGGGTCTATCAGCAAGGGCAAGACCTGATCGGCCTGACGCGAACGCGCAATCCCGGCGATGGCGGTTGGCGCGGCGGCATTGGTTTTGAGCGGGGGCTGAACGTCAAGACGTCGGTGGCGGCCTACGCGCATAGCCTGGTTCTCGATGATCGGATTCGCCGCAATTATTTGGAAGCTGCGATCCGCCGCGCAGTTGGCCCAACTTTGGTCGAAGTCGGCGCATCATTCACGACAAATGGCGGAATTGCAGCACGCGCACAGATGTTGGGAGAACTGGCCAAAACCAATTTCAGCATCGAATCCATCGTCGCGAGCGGGGGATACCGGTCAGATCGGGTCACCAAGGGTGTGACCGGCATCCACCAGCTCATGCTCGACCATAGTTTCAACTTGGGCCGCACCCTGCTGCCGATCCATGTCGAATCGCGTTACACAACATTGTCAGACGGCACCGGGCGATGGGATAGCGGCGTTCGCACGTCCACAACGATTGGCCGCATGTCTTTCACCGGTGGGATCGACGTCCGCAAAGAACATATACCGGTTGGACCCAGCCCACCCGCCCAGATCGAAGCAGCCTTCCTCGCCAACGCCTATATTGGCCACGTCCGGTTGCGCGGCGAATCACGTTTCCGCTTGTCGCCGGTCTCCCGCTTTGAAAGCGCCACGCTGATCGGTGAATGGTCTGCTGGCAAAGATGACCGATACCGCAACGACTGGCGCGCTGAAATTGGCTATGATGCCGAGCAAAGCCGGGCGCGGGTTGGCTTTGGCTATGTCCGGCGCTTCAAAAAGCTTGCGCTCACTGCATCGATTGAAGGCGCGAGCGACGGTTCTGCCGCAGCAGGCCTCAGCCTGGCGTTCAGCCTCGGCCCCGATCCGAGCGGTCATGGCGGCATCCGGATGACGTCTCACCATCTCGCGACCGAGGGCCAGGCCGACGTTCGTGTATTCCGCGATCTCAACGCCGATGGGCACTATCAAGCGGGCGAACCGCTGGAAAAAGATGTGCAATTGGCGGCGGGCCGCAACCCTGTGGATGATCTCACAGGTAAGGACGGCCATGTGATCATTGATTCGCTTGAGCCCTATCAGCCCGTGCTGATTGGCATTGACGCCTCATCGCTGCCCGACCCGCTGGTTCAGCCCGCGACAACCGGCGTGGTCGTCACGCCGCGCCCCGGCGTTGCCGCGATCATCGATTTGCCGCTGGTCAGCGCGGGAGAAGTTGACGGGACCCTGACTCGCGCGGGCGGGGGCACGATTGAGGGCGTTGATCTCGAACTCGTAGACGTAGAGGGCCATGTCCGCGCGAAGACCCGCAGCGAATATGACGGCTTCTTCCTGTTCGAAGGCGTCCCCTACGGCCGCTACACCATCCGGATTGCGCAACTTTCCGCCGATGCTGCGAAACTCCGCCCGACGTTGAGCGCTTCAGTGCTGGTTGCGGGAGAAACACCGTCGGTGCATTTGGGAACGGTCGTCCCGGAAGCGCGGGCGATGCAGGCCGCCAACTGACGCGGCGCCAAAAATGGTGTCTAGCAAAGGCTGACGCGGCCTCCCGCGTGGCGGTCTATGCGGCTGCCGAGTTCGAGTTCGAGCAATACCGTCTGGACCACAGCGGGGGGCAGATTGGATTGACGAATGAGTTCATCCACAGAAACCGGCGCGTGGCTGAGCAAGCCGACCACACTCAACCGATCAACATCGGAAGCATCGGCTGAGATTCGTTCGGGCCGAAAATCGTTACGCGGAGCATAGACCCGGTCCGTCGCAATCGGGTTGATCGATTCGAGGACATCCTGTGCGGACTGGATGAGCGTTGCGCCGTCTCGTATCAGCTGGTTGCACCCTTGTGATCGGGGATCAAGCGGAGAACCCGGCACCGCTAGCACCTCTCGCCCGGCTTCGTTGGCAAGCCGAGCAGTGATGAGCGATCCCGATTTCGGGGCGGCTTCGACAATCACGGTGCCCAGTGACATTCCCGCGATAATCCGGTTGCGATACGGGAAATGACGGGCCAGTGGTTCGCGGCCCGGCGGTTGTTCGGCGATTAGCAGACCGCGCGTGGCAATGGCTTCTTGCAGCTCGGCATTTTCAGGCGGGTAGGCGATGTCGATCCCGCTCGCGATCACGCCGACGGTGCCGCCGTCCAGCGATCCGATATGGGCTGCCGTATCAATGCCGCGCGCGAGACCAGAGACGATCAGTGCCCCGGCATTGGCCAAGTCTTGCGCCAAACCCCGGGCGAAGCGCACCGACGCGGCAGAGGCATTGCGCGCGCCGACAATCGCGATTGCAGGACGCTGCAACAGTTCCAGATTGCCGCGAATGATGAGCGCGGGCGGGGCGGTATCCAGTTCAGCGAGCAACGGCGGATAGAGGTCTTGCCCCAAAAACAGATAACGGGCGCCCAGTTTTTCGACAGCGGCAATCTCAGCGGCAACCTCCCGGAGATTGGCGAGGATCGGCGCCTTGCCGCCGCCGCGCGCGGCCAGTTGGGGGATCGCCTGAAGCGCGGCTTTTGCCGTGCCAAAACGCTGGAGCAGCTGGAAATAAGTCACCGGGCCAATATTGGCTGAACGGATCAGCTGCAGTCGTTCAAGCCGGTCTTGTTCCTCCGCGCTGCTCACGCGGTTTTCTGGCCGACACGAGGCTCGGTGCCCTCGATCAACCGACCGATATTTTCCTTATGCTTCCAAATGACCATCATCGCGAGGCCGAGCAGCATGACGCCCAAACCCAATTGCCCCGTCATCGACGCCGCGATCGAGGCGGACAGGGCGGCCGCCATCCCACTCACGCTCGAAATCCGGGATACGGCGAGCGCCGCCAGCCAAACAGCCGCATAGAGGAGGCCCAATCCCCAACTCAGCGCAAGCGTGATGCCGAGCATCGTCGCCACACCTTTGCCACCTTTGAACTTGAGCCAGACCGGGTAAAGATGACCAAAGAAGGCGCCAACGCCGCCCAGAATGCCAAGATCAGGACCGAGTTTCCCGGCGATCCACACAGCTGCCGCCCCCTTGGCCATATCCAGCAGTAACGTCGCCGCCGCCAAACCCTTGCGGCCCGTGCGCAAAACGTTGGTCGCGCCAATATTGCCCGAACCAATTTGCCGCAAATCACCGGCTCCAGACAGTTTCGTCAAGATCACGCCGAAGGGAATTGAACCCAGCACATAGCCAATGATCAACGCTGCTGCGGGATATTGCCAAAGTGATTGCACAAATACGTCTCCCTTGCCGCGTCGCACTAAAACACATCTGGCGGGTGGGCGAAAGGGGCATTGTCGCTTTGCGTGAGCAGCAAGGCTGGCTATGCGGTCTGCGATGACTGATTCCGCACCTCTGCTGATCTTCGATTCTGGTGTCGGCGGGCTATCCGTACTTGGCCATATTCGCACGCTATTGCCCGATGCAGGGATCGTTTACGCGGCAGACAATGCAGGCTATCCCTATGGTATCAAATCAGAGGCCGAGATCGCCTCGCGGGTGCCCGCCCTGCTCGGTCGGTTGGTTGAGCGGTATAAGCCGCGCCTGATCGTGATTGCGTGCAATACAGCCTCGACCATTGCGCTGGCCCCTGTCCGGTCTGCGCTCGACTTGCCGGTGGTGGGCACCGTGCCCGCGATCAAGCCCGCCGCACTTGTCTCCAAGACACGGGTGATCGGGGTGCTGGGGACAGAGGCAACCGTCCGCCAAGCCTATGTCGACCGGCTGATCGCGGAGTTCGCCAGCGATTGCACCGTGCTGCGTCACGGCTCGGCGGAACTGGTTGATATCGCTGAGGCGAAACTGCGCGGGACCGCGCCAGACCCTGCCCGCGTGGCGGCGATCATGGCCGGTTTGTTAGAACAACCAGACGGTGACCAGATAGACGTAATCACCTTGTCCTGCACCCACTTCCCCCTGCTCGCGCCAGAAATTGCCACAGCCTGCCCGGCCGGGATCAAGCTTGTTGATAGTGGAGAGGGAATTGCGCGGCGGACGGTGTTTTTGACCGAGGGTCAGTCGTGGGGCGGACCCGGACGGGATCGCGCAGTTTTCACCCGCGCAGACGATGATATCGCGTTGCTCGTGCCCGCGCTCTGTGGATATGGTCTCACTGAGATCGACATTCTTTAGGAACAAACATGCCGCTTACTGAAGACCAATTGCTTGAACGCTTCAACAGCCGCACATCGCCGACCGGCGCGCTGTTCAAATCGAAAGTTCTGGCGCTTCGGGCAAAAGATGGCTTCGTTCGTCTGTCATACGATATCGGACCGCAATATTGTAATCCCTACCGCCAGATCCAAGGCGGCATCATTTCGGCCATGCTCGACGATGCCTGCGCGATGTCTGCCATTGTCCGTTCGGGAAAGCCGATTTTTGTGCCGACGCTTGAACTCAAAACCAGTTTCTTTGCGCCCGCGCCGGCAGGCGTGATCTATGCCGAAGCACGCTGCCTCAAGCTGGGGCGGACGATTGCCTTCATGGAGGCAGATTTGCTCGACGCGGATCGCAAACTCTACGCCCGGATCAGCGTGACGGCGGCCCCCCGGCTGGTGGAGGCCAAACCCAATTTGATCGAAACCGGAGATTCTAAAGCTGGGCGATAGCGGGCGCACCATTTTTCTCAACTTCACACATTATGTGGTGGCAAACCGCACCATATTCCCCTAGATCGCGGGCTTCTGACTCAGCCTATCTACCGGGGACCGCGTTTCAACATGCGTATTGCCATTGCTTCTGATCATGCCGCTTTTGACCTGAAAACCCTGCTTATTGAGCATCTTCTCGACGGCGGGCATGAGGTTGATGATCTCGGCCCCTTTGACGGCGCGTCGGTGGATTATCCTGACTTTGGGTACAAGATTGCCGATGCGATTGCGTCGGGGGGGGCGGAAAGGGGTGTGGCGCTTTGCGGATCGGGGATTGGCATTGCTATCGCCGCCAACCGCAATCCAGCGTGCCGCTGTGCGCTGGTTTCCGAACCGCTTTCGGCCAGCTTTGCGCGTTCACACAACGACGCCAATGTGATTGCGAT
>JBJOLA010000254.1:0-10286 GCA_046045815.1 Pseudomonadota bacterium | reverse complement strand
TCGTCACGACAATCAGCGCCGCGACCCCGAGCATCACCGCAAACAGGCTAATGCCCGCGACAAGGAAGATGAACCCTTCTCCGCGGCCTGGGAGGAGGTAACGTTTTGCGATCATGCGTTCGAAGGAAGATAGCAACATTGTGTTGCGCCCCTACCGAGGCACGACACAGGTGGCAAGCGCCTGCAAAGTGTTGCGTAATGAACACACTCGTCCACAAATCGACGATGACAATGCGATCAGGCGATGACATTCGCGCATGCAGCCCCTAGCAAGCAGGTGCTGAAACGTGTCGCCACGGTTCGGGGAGACTTCGGCTCCGCCTCATTTATCGCTGAAACAGCGAAGAGGTGTTGAGACGAAGGCAAAGGGGGATGACGAGAATCGTCACGAGGGAGTGCCCGGATCGGAAACGGTCCGGGCACTTTCCGTTTTGGGATGACGGCTTCCGCTGCTACCGGCGCAGCCATGTTTAATGATTTGTCTTCCCCCATCGCCCTTCTTGAAACCCGACGTTCCGGCAAGCCGCGTGACATGATCACCCCCGGCCCCGATGATGCGCAGCTGACGCGGATCATGAACGCGGCGATGCGGGTGCCCGATCACGGTAAGCTATTTCCCTGGCGATTCGTTGCGGTGGACGGGGACAAGCGAGGCGCGTTGAGCGATCTGCTGACATCAGCTTATCGCACCGAGAAGCCCGACGCTGGCCGTCTCGAAATCGAAGCAATGGATCAGTTCGCCCGGCAGGCACCGGCGTTGATCGTCGTTCTGTCTGCACCCGTCGATGGCAGCAAAATTCCGTTGTGGGAGCAGGAGCTTTCCGCCGGCGCAATCTGCATGAACTTGCTCAGCGCGGCCCATGCTTTGGGATTTGTCGGCAGCTGGTTGACCGGTTGGCCTGCTTATAACGAAGACGTCCGCAGCGCGTTTGGGTCGGCGGGGGAGCGAATCGCCGGGTTCATCTTCATCGGCTCACCCGGTCGCCCGCTTGACGAACGTCCCCGGCCCGATCCCGCTCAAATCATAAGCCACTGGAACGGTTGAATTTGGTGAATGACTTTTCACTGGATTAGTGTATTAAGTCGGCATGACAGCGAATGAAAATGATGACGTCCCCGTCTACCTGAAACTTCGCGGCCTTCTTGCGGCCTCGATTTTGGAAGGAAATTACGCTGAGGGCGATCAGCTTCCCTCGGTGCGGGCGTTTGCCGCGAGCCACGGTGCCAATCCGCTGACCGTGGCCAAGGCCTATCAGGCACTTCAGGATGATGGCTATGTTGCGGTGCGGCGCGGGGTCGGCATGTTTGTGGCGCCGGGTGCGATTGAGCGGCTGCGTGTTCATGAGCGCGAAATTTTTCTGACGCGCGTTTGGCCCCGGATGCGCGCGCACATTGAACGTCTCGGCATTGATCCGGCTGACCTAGTGGCGCATACTGCGGCTTGATCCCCTTTCAGTCCGAGTGTTTTCAGTCCGATGGTATTCAAACGGCTTTTTGGCCTCAAACGTGAAGTGACGCCGCGACGTTGGTCGGCACCGATCGGTCAGCGCATTTATGCGATTGGCGATATCCACGGTCGACGCGATTTGCTCGACAGTTTGCTTGAGAAAATTGAAAGCGATGATCGTGATCGCCCTCGGTCAGACACCAAGCTGATCTTTCTGGGTGATCTGGTTGATCGCGGTGCGGATTCCAAAGGAGTCGTTGAAAGGCTGATGGCGCTCCGGGATGTCAGCCCCGATGTCCGGTTTCTGATGGGCAATCATGAGGAACTGTTAATCCTTGCTTGGGAAGGTGACAAGCGCGCGACCGGATTGTTCAATCGCGTCGGCGGGCGGGAGACTTTGTTGAGCTACGGCATCAGCGAGCAAGCTTATGACGAAGCTGATCTGGAACAATTGAGCCTTCTGATCGCCGATCACATACCGGCCAGCCACATTGATTTCCTCAGAAGTTTTGAGGATTGGATATTGGCAGGGGATTATCTGTTCGTTCATGCAGGGATCCGTCCGGGCTATAGTATCGAGGAACAGGAGCCGAGCGACGTCCGCTGGATCCGCAAGGAATTCACCCAAAACGCTGACGATCACGGAGTGATGGTCGTCCACGGCCACTCAATCGTCGAGGAGATTGATGTTCAGGCCAATCGCATCGGGATCGACACCGGCGCTTACGCGACGGATCGCTTAACCGCCATTGGCATCGAAGGCGCTGAAACGTGGTTCATCCAGACCGAAAGTCAGATAATTTCACGCACCACATCCTGAGGGCGGCAGAGGCGAACACCCTTTTCGGTTTCCACCAACGGCCGTTCGATCAGGATAGGCTCTCGCGTCATCGCGTCCAATATCGTGTCGTCGTCCGCGTCGAGCAAACCGAGCTCTTCCGCGGGAGAACCGCGCGTGCGCAATCCTTGGCGCGGCGTGATCCCGGCGCGTTTGTAGAGCGCCGCCAGTCGTGCGCGGGTCGGCGGATTTTTGAGATAGTCGATCACCTCAACTTCAATGCCGGGGGTTTCGCGCAAAATCTCCAGCGTCTTGCGTGATGTGCCGCACGCTGGATTGTGAAAAATGGTCGCCTTCATTCAGGCGGCCTTGCGCTGCTCAGCGGGTTCTTGCGCGTCCAGAAACTCCCGGATCAATGTGACGCAGTGATCTGCCTGTGCCACTAGAAAAAGATGGCCGCCGCCCTTGATCACTTCCAGTCGCGCATGGGGGATCAGGCTGGCGAGGAACTTGCCGTTGATCACCGGGACGATCTGATCATCATCACCCATCATGATCAGTGTCTGGGGCCGCATGAGGGGCAGCCACGGCGCGCTTGTCCAGCCCGCCATCGCAAACAGTTGGTAAAAATAGCCCATCTTCGACGGCGGGGTGATCCGGTCTGCATGGCCTGCCGATCCATCTTCACCGCCACCGTAAAGCGTCTTGAAATTCTTGAGCATGTAATTGGGATCAATGTAGCGACGCGGGTCCGCCATCTTGGACAGCGCCTTGAACTTGCCCGGCACCATCAACATGCCCGCCGTCGTCGCCGCAAGAATGAGCTTGTGGACGCGTGATCCGCATTGCAGCGCGAATTGCTGGGCCATCGCGCCGCCCCAACTGACGCCCATCACATCAACATGATCATAGGCAAATTGATCCAGGATTTGATCAGCAATCCGCGCCATCATCCACGGGCGGTACGGCACCGCAGGGTCTGGTGATCCGCCAATCCCTGGCATATCAAAGGTGATCAGATCGCGCTCCGGCATCCTTTCCGCCAGTGGCGCAATCAGTTCCAGATTGGCGCCGATCCCGTTGAAGAACAGGATGGGCGGATGTTCATCATTGCCGCTCAGCCACCGCGCCACGCGCACGGTACGACCGTCATAATTTTCCATCGTGATGGTTGGAGTCATTTGTGTCCCTGTTTTTTTAGTCAATCACATACCGACCGGGAGCTGGATCTCCCGCTGGATGCTTTTTGCTCCCCAGTGCCTTGGCGGCCTTTTTGGTTTTGCCTGAGCGCTCCTTAAGCCAGTTGATCCAGAACGGCCACCACGAACCGGCATGTTCGTCGGCCTGTTTCATCCAGGCGTCGGGCGTCTTCGGCGG
Organism: Pseudomonadota bacterium; assembly: GCA_046045815.1. GTDB lineage: Bacteria > Pseudomonadota > Alphaproteobacteria > Sphingomonadales > Sphingomonadaceae > Aquisediminimonas. Next base: position 6,684 of record JBJOLA010000254.1, on the reverse strand, counting down.
TGGTTTTGCAGACCGGAAGAATTTCGCCTTGGGATTGCCTGGCGGGTTCAGGATCGCTTGAATATGGCCGCTTTGTGAAAGGACGAACTCGATATTCTTCGATCCGAATAGCTGCGTGGTGCGGTAGCATGCCATCCACGGTGTGATATGATCGGTGACCCCGGCCAGAATGAACATGTCATTGGTCACCTTGGTCAGGTCAACCTGATGTCCCGACATTGTCGATTTTCCGGGATTGGTGAACGGCTGTTCCTCATAGACCCGCAGGTAATCCGAATGGAGCGCGGCCGTTAGGTTGGTCGCGTCATTGTTCCAATGGAGGATGTCAAACGCGGGCGGGTCTTCACCGTGAAGATAATTGTTGATCACGTAATTCCAGATGAGATCGTTGGGCCGCAGCCACGCAAACATCCGGGCGAGTGATGCCCCTTCGAGAATGCCCTTCTTGGCGGACCGTTCACGGGCCAGAGCGATGCCGTGATCGGATACCAGCGCGCCCACCTCGCTATCGGTCTTTTCTGGTGCGAGCACGGTGACCATCAATGTGACTGCATTTACCCGTTTGTCTTTTTCGGCGGCGAGTTTTGAGAGCAGAGTTGCGGTCGTGATTCCGCCAGAGCAGGCACCCGCGAGATTAACCGATTTCGCGCCGGTCACCTCGCACGTGACGCCAATAGCCTCGATCATCGCGTCAACATAATCATCAAGGCCCCATTCCCGGTGTTCAACTGTCGGGTTGCGCCAGCTGATCAGGAAAGGCTGGATGCCATTATCGCATTCATATTTAACGATGCTTTTTTCCGGGCTGAGATCATTGATGTAGGACTTGTTGATTTGCGGCGGGATGATCAGCAGCGGGGTTTCATGCACATCGTCAGTTGTCGCGCTATATTGTATCAGCTCCATAATTTCGGTGCGATAGATGACCGCACCCTTTGACGTGGCGATATTTTCACCCAGTTTGAACGGTCGGGAGTCGACCTGGCTCACCATCATGTCGTTGTGGACCATATCGTTATAGGCGTTTTTGAGACCGCGGATCAGGGAGCCTCCCCCCGTCTCCATTGCTTTTTTGAGGGCTGACGGATTGCCGAGGAGAGTGTTTGTCGGCGCGATGGAGTCAATGATCATGCCGGAAACGAAGGAGGCGCGGGCGCGCTCCAGTTCGTCGAGGTCAAGGTCCTCTACCCAGCGGTTGACGCCTTTCTGCACGGCCAGATAATATTGCATGCCCGCGCGGTAAAAGGGATTGGCATTCCAGGCGGCATCCATGAAGCGCTTGTCCTTGGGGGAGGCCGCAAGCTCCGATTTATTGGAGACGATCTTCACCACATCATCGGCAAACATCCGCATATGTTTCATCGTGCGTCCGGGTTTGGTCGCGGTTTCGCGCAGCATCACGCTCACCGCGCCGAGCAAATCTTCGCGCGCCAGACCGACCAGTGGATTCAGCGCGACACCGGCTTCGTTGCCGGCATCAATTGGTGATTTCTTGGCAACCATTGCGTCATGCCCCTTGGCTGTGGTGTGACGCAGATGATGCCAAATTTGCGACCAAGTCAAATATCGATTATATTGAGTTGATGGACGTCAAGCTTCCTCTGGACCGAACGATGGATCGGCGTGGCTTCGTGGCGGGTTGCGCTGCGGTCGCTGGTGCTGCGCTAATCGGCGCACCTGCCTACGCCCGACCGACGAATGTCGCGCTTGCGGATATCGCCAGGCGAGAGCTTGAACGCGCGGGCAGGGCTGTGTGGATCAAGGATATGGTCGGCGTTGCAGATTTCTCGCAGCCCTCATTTGAGCCCCGTTTCTTTCTGGTCGATATGGTTTCGGGCAAGGTGCGGCCGTTTCTGGTTGCGCATGGCATTGGTTCGGATCCCGAACATGACGGCTGGCTCAAATCCTTTTCCAACGCACCAAATTCGCAGGCGACGTCACGAGGGTCATTCATCACCCACAATTGGTATGAGGGGATACACGGCACATCGCTGCGCTTAACCGGGATCGAGCCAGACAATTGCAATGCAGAAAACCGGGCGATTGTTGTTCACGGCGCCTGGTATGCCAATCCAGACATGATCCCCAAATGGGGAAAGCTCGGCCGCAGTTCGGGTTGCTTCGCGCTCCCGGAGGCCAATCTCATGGAAGTGCTCGCGCGGTTAGGGCCAGGACGATTGCTGTTTGCTGACAAGTTCAACCGGGTTTAGCGGAGCACCGTCACGTCGGTTGTCGGCAAGACTGGTGGCACCGGCACTTTCGGTTTCAACGGGACAGGCGCAGGCCTTGGCTGATCAAGCGAGGCCAGAATGGGCACGTCTCGCCCATAAATGTCAGGCATGGACTGCAACTTGCCATCAATCCCGGTAGCGTAAGTGAAATAGCCGATGATCACGGGCAGGTTTTCCTTGAACGGCACTCGCTTGGTCTTGCCCTCCTTGATCAGCACGACCAGATCATCAACCGATCCACCGCCCTGAAGTGCACCGAGGATCATCCCCAGCTCTAGCGCGCGGTCCACCCGCAGGCAGCCGTGACTGAACGCGCGCGGATAGCTGGTGAAAAGACCACGATTGGGTGTGTCGTGAATGAAAATCGCATCCGGATTGGGCAGATCAACTTTCAGAAAGCCCAGCGCCGCGTGAGGACCCGGCTGTTGCACGACTGACAGTGTGGGGCCGGAGCCCGTCCATGTATAACCTCGTGCGCGCGCCGCAGCCGGACTCCGCGCGATCATCGGGCCCACTTCCTGGCGGATCAGGCTGCGCGGGATCGTCCACGGTGGATGGACGACGATGGCGGTGGCGTCTGCCATAAGCGACGGCGTTTGCGTATCCATCTTGCCCACGATCACCTTGTTGGTGGAGATGGTCTTACCGTAAGTCACAACACGGAGCATATATTCGGGCACATTGGCGATGACATGCTTTACCCCGAGCGAGTGCGGCAACCAGCGCCACCGATCCATGTTTACGCGGATCAGCTTGCGTTGGGCGACGCTGGATACGGGGGTTTTAACCAGCGCAGCTGCCAACGCGGCATATTCAGGGTCCGTTGGATCAACCGAGGCCAGCACTGCCTCGACGTCATGTGTCGCCAGCGCCTGTCGCATTAAAGTGTCGGTGGGAAACGCCTCGGCGTCACTGTCCTTTACCAGCCACTGAAGACGGGCAGCGGCGGGGGTGCGGCCATCGCGAACGTCAGCCACCAGCAGTTTGAACGCATTGCCAGCGGCGAGGTTAAGCGCCTCTCCGACGCCGTTCGCCATCGTCGCGCGGAGCCCCGCCGGATCATAGTCAGCAGGGTTGAGCCCGCGAATGCCGCTTCGCTCAATGGCGCTAAGTAACGACTGCGCATCAGCGAGTGTCCAGGCGGGCATTGGCAGGATTGGTGGCGGTGTGACAATGACAGGTTCGACGGTTGGGGTTGGTGTCTGCACCGGCGCGGCAACCGGCGGAGGCGCCACAGTTGGCGTCGGCGCCGCAGGGGCCGTCATCGATGCGGGCAATATTGATACCGGCTCCGGATTGGTTGGCGGCTTTGCGATGGGTCTGGCAAGTGCCGGAGACGCAATCGCCATGCCCAGCACCAAAGCGCCGCTGCTTGCGAGGAAAGCCTTCATCTTAGCCATTGTCCTGTTGCGCCAGCCATTCTTCAAGCCACTTGATCGAATAATCGCCGTTGATCACATCCGGCTGCATCAGCAGCGCCTGCTGCAACGGTATGTTGGTTTTGACACCGTCCACAACCATTTCCTCAAGCGCGCGACGCATCCGCATCATACAGCTTTCGCGCGTCCGGCCATAGACAATTAATTTGCCGATCATCGAATCATAATAAGGGGGTATCCGGTAACCCGCATAAAGCCCACTATCGACCCGAACATGCATGCCGCCGGCTGGGTGATAGGCTTTGACGGTGCCGGGGGAGGGCATGAACGTCTTGGGGTCTTCCGCGTTGATGCGGCATTCCATACTGTGCCCGCGAAATTCCAGGTCTTCCTGTTTGACCGAAAGCTCACCGCCTTGAGCAATGCGAATCTGTTCGCGCACCAAATCAAAACCCGTGATCATTTCGGTAACGGGATGTTCCACCTGAATGCGGGTGTTCATTTCGATGAAGTAGAATTCACCGTCTTCCCATAGGAATTCAATCGTACCCGCGCCGCGATAGCTCATGCCTGCCATCGCCTTGGAAACGATATCGCCCATCCGCATCCGCTCATCATGCGAGATAACGGGGGAGGGGGCCTCTTCCAACACCTTCTGGTGGCGGCGCTGGAGGGAGCAATCGCGTTCGCCAAGATGGATGGCATTGCCCTTGCCGTCGCCGAATATCTGAAATTCGATGTGGCGCGGGTTGCCGAGATATTTTTCGAGATAGACGGTTGCATCGCCGAACGCCGCCTTGGCCTCGGTGCCGGCCTGCTGCATTTGGGTTTCGAGCTCCTCTTCGGAATTCACAACCTTCATGCCGCGCCCACCGCCGCCCGAGGCTGCCTTGATGATCACGGGGTAGCCGATGTCTCGTGCGATTGCTTTCGCTTCGGCGACATCTTCAATTGCGCCGGCCGAACCCGGGACTAGCGGCAGACCAAGTGCACCCGCCGTGCGCTTCGCCTCAACCTTGTCACCCATCGTCCGGATATGTTCGGGCTTGGGGCCGATAAAGATGAGCTTATGTTCTTCGATGATCTCGGCGAACCGCGCGTTTTCGGACAGGAAACCATAGCCGGGGTGGATGGCATCAGCACCCGAAATCTCCGCTGCTGAAATGATCGCGGGAATGTTGAGATAGCTGTCCTTGGCGGCGGGCGGCCCAATGCAGACCGCCTCATCAGCCAGACGGACGTGCATTGCATCTGCGTCGGCCGTGCTGTGCACCGCGACAGTCTTGATGCCCATCTCATGCGCTGCACGGTGGATCCGAAGCGCAATCTCGCCGCGGTTGGCGATCAGCAATTTCTCAATCGTCATCGGTTTAGCATTCCCGCCCGATTGCCCTGAGCTTGTCGAAGGGTAGTCATTCGACGATGACGAGCGGCTGATCAAATTCAACTGGCTGACCGTTGTCGACGATTACCTGGATCACTTTGCCCGCACGCGGCGCGAGGATCGGGTTCATCACCTTCATCGCTTCGATGATCAGCAGTGTATCGCCTTCGCCCACGGTCGTGCCAACCGGCGCGAAAGGCGCGGCTTCTGGGCTGGCGGAGAGATAGACGGTGCCAACCATTGGTGATTTTATGGTGCCCGGATGGTCAGCCGCCGGCACTGCCGCAGCAGCGACAGCTGGTGCTGCGGTGAGGGGAGCAGGTGCCGCCATTTGAACCGGGGCTGCGACAGCAGACATCGTGCGCGCAACGCGGATTTTACGTCCGCCATCTTCTACTTCAATCTCGGACAGCTTGGTTTCGTCAAGCAGTTCGGCGAGCTGGCGCACGAGCTTGATGTCCACCTGCATCGTACCAGTTGATTTGTCAGTCATCGGAACCCCGTTGATTTGAATTTGCGCCCCAATGTCAGAGCTTAGCCGCCGCGTCCAGCGCGAGCGTGTATCCCATCGCGCCAAATCCGCAGATAATCCCTTTTGCCACAAGCGACACATAGCTGTGCTGGCGGAATTCTTCACGGGCATGGGGGTTGGAGATGTGGACTTCGATTACGGGCACCTTGATCGCGCGGATCGCATCATAAATGCCAATTGAGGTATGCGTCAGCGCCCCCGCGTTCAGGATGACGGCCTTTGCGCCCTTGGTATTGGCTTCGTGCAGCCAGTCGATCAGATGGCCTTCATGATTGGACTGCCGAAAATCAATCTCATGGCCCAAGGCGCGCGCCTGATCTTCCATCCGTCCGGCAATATCATCTAGGGTGTCTGAGCCATATATCTCTGGCTCGCGTGTTCCGATGAGGTTGAGGTTGGGGCCGTTGAGGACATAGATCAGGGACACAGGCGCTCTTTCAATTGCGTGTTGGGCAGCGATCTTCCTATATGGCCTCACAATCGAAAGCGCAAAACAAGTGATCATGTTGTGAAATTTTCCATCACCCTGAACGGCGAACCCCGCGATGTTGCGCCGAACACGAGCATCGCGGCGCTCGCCGCAGAAATTGGCCTCAACCCGGCGAAGATCGCCGTCGAACGCAATCTTGAGATCGTGCCCCGCTCAACCTTGGCGGACGTCTTGATCGAAGCGGGGGACCAGATCGAGATTGTCCACTTCGTCGGTGGCGGCTAGGGCGCTTTTATGAGCACAGACACATCTATTAGCAGAGACACATGGACCGTCGCCGGTCGCATCTTCACGTCACGGCTGATCGTGGGCACCGGCAAGTACAAGGATTTCGCGCAGAACGCCGCCGCGGTTGAGGCGTCAGGCGCAGAGATCGTCACGGTGGCCGTGCGCCGGGTCAACATTGCGGACCCGAACGCGCCGATGCTCACGGATTACATTGATCCCAAGAAAATCACCTACCTCCCCAATACAGCGGGCTGCTTTACCGGGGACGAAGCGATCCGCACACTGCGGCTGGCGCGCGAGGCGGGCGGCTGGGATCTGGTCAAACTCGAAGTGCTCGGCGAGGCGCGCACACTCTATCCCGATATGCGCGAAACCCTGCGGGCGACTGAAATTCTGGCCAAGGAGGGTTTCCTGCCGATGGTCTACTGCGTTGATGATCC
>JBJOLA010000183.1:0-2674 GCA_046045815.1 Pseudomonadota bacterium | reverse complement strand
AGGCATAGAGATAGAGCGGACCAGTGCCGTCCTTCTCGAAACCCTTCTTGTAGACAACCGAGACCGGTACCTTGGCCCCATCGCGCGCGGTGATCTCCACCCGTTCGGTCTCATAGTCTTCTCGATCATATCCCGACGGTATCTGCTGGACCTTGAGCACGGTCCGCGCGCCTGTCGCCATGTCATAATCTTCAACCGTATCGGGCGTGATCATCGACTCATAGGATAGGCGCAGCTTCGAGACGGCATATTCCGGGTTTTCATCAAGCCCGGCGGAATAGCTCGCCTCCGGGAAAGGTATGCGCTTAGGCGTGCCGCCCTCATAAGCATGGATCTCCACCTGATCGAGGCCGGAATCGCGGCCCTCGACGATGAAGAAATCCGCAAATGTCGAAACCCCCATCATGTAGAATGTCGGCGAGGGTGCGATCCTTTCGCTCCAGTCGCCGGGGGCCTCAAGCGGTGCGGTGACCAAGCGAAACTGCGGGCTGGTGTCGTTAGTGTGGATGAACAGCGTGCCATCATGCTCCTCAACATCATACTCGACGCCCTTTTCCCGCGCGCGGACCAGGATCGGTGCGGCAAATGGATTGTCGGCGGCGATCAGGCGCACCTCGCTCGTCTCATTGTCGCCGGTCGCGATGGCGATCCAGTTGCGGCTATGGGTCATCCCGACGCCGCACTGAAACCCCTGATCAGGCTCTGTGTAAAGGCTGACGTCGGCATCCGTAGTGGTGCCGATGCGGTGGAGCTTGATTGTGTCAATCCGCCAATTGTCATTGACCAGACCATAGAGCAAGTTTGCACCGTCCTTGCTCCACACCAGTCCGCCCATTGTGCCGGGAATTTCGTCGGGTAGGTCTTGACCCGTGGTCAAATCACGGATGTGCACGGTGAATCGTTCGGAACCGTCATCGTCTACCGAATAAGCCAGCAGCCGATCATCCTCGCTAATCGCCATCGCGCCGAGCCGGAAATATTCCTTGCCTTCAGCGAGCGCGATCTCATCGAGCATCAGTTCGTCTGGGCCGCCCGCAACGGGCCGACGCCACCATTTCTTATATTGGGCCCCTGCCTCATAGGCCCGCCAATAGAAATAGGCTCCGTCCTTCTGCGGCACTGAGGCGTCATCCTCCTTGATCCGCCCCTTCATCTCCGCAAACAGTGTATCAACCAGTGCTTGATGCGGCTTCATCGCCGCTTCGAAATAGTCATTCTCGGCTGAGAGATGGGCAAGGACATCGGCATCCGTCACCTCAGGATAGCCGGGATCGCGCAGCCAGTGGTAGGGATCGTTGATTGTCACCCCGTGTTGGGAGAAGCTGTAAGAGCGCTTTGGCGCGATCGGTGCGGGGGTCTGTTCAGTCATGTCCAAAGCTCCTATCCTGCATCCCAACCAATCTCAAACGATGAGTATGATCATGTCCAGCTATGCCGACCGCCTGTCCGCCCTCCGTGCTCAGCTTAAAGCTGATCGGCTTGACGGATTTGTCGTGCCCATCTGCGATGAACATATGAGCGAATATGTCGGCGGCTATGCCCAGCGACTGGCGTGGCTGACCGGCTTTGGTGGATCGGCGGGATCGGCCGTTGTGCTTTCGGAGGAAGCCGCGATCTTCGTCGATGGGCGCTACACGTTGCAGGTGCGGGAACAAGTTGATGGCAAGGACTGGCAGTATCAGTCCGTCCCGCAGACCAGCATTGCGGCGTGGCTGAGTGATCACGCCCCTACAGGCGGGCGAATTGGCTATGATCCCTGGGTGCACACCAAGGGCTGGGTCGAAACGGCGACCAAGGCGCTGGCCACGCGCGGCACTGAGTTGGTGGCGGTCACACATAATCCCATAGATGCCGTCTGGGCAGATCAGCCTGCGGCCTCGCCCGCCAAAATGCAGGTGCATCCTGATCAATATGCCGGGCAATCTTCGGCGGAGAAACGTGCCGCTGTGGCCGAATGGCTGAGCGAAAATGGTTATGACGCGACGATTATCAGCGCGCTTGATTCAATCGCCTGGACGTTCAACATCCGGGGCAGCGACGTGGATCGGACGCCAGTCGCACTGTCATTCGCGGTGCTCAATAGTGACGGAACAGCCGACCTCTATGTCGAGCCAGACAAGCTTACGGATGACGTGCGTCAGCACCTCGGCAATGCCGTGCGGTGCCATGCGCCTGGGGACTTCGTGCCCGCACTCGCCGCGATGAAGGGCAGATGCCTCGCGGTTGATCCTGAACGCGCGGTCTCTGCGATCTTCGGCACGCTTAGTGCGGGCGGCGCTGAGATCATCGAAACGCGCGATCCCACGATCCTGCCCAAGGCGATCAAAAACCCCATCGAACAAGCCGGGCACCGGGCGGCGCAGCGGCGTGACGGCGCACAGCTCAGCCGCTTCCTCCACTGGCTCTCCGTCGAAGGGCCAAGCGGCACAATCTCCGAACTATCCGCCGCCGACCAACTCCACACATTCCGCAAGGAGACCGGCCTGCTGCGCGATCTGTCATTTGACACCATCTCGGGCGCGGGGCCGAACGGAGCCGTCGTCCACTACCGCGTTTCCGAGGAGACCAACCGCATACTTGAACCGTCATCGATGTACCTCGTCGATTCCGGCGGTCAGTATCAGGACGGCACAACCGACGTCACCCGCACGGTGTGGATCGGCCCCGGTGTGCC
>JBJOLA010000317.1:0-4262 GCA_046045815.1 Pseudomonadota bacterium | reverse complement strand
GCCATTATCTTGAAATTCGAGCCGAAATTGTTCGAGATGCGGGGCGTTCTTCATCAAAAGCCCACCTTGTCCCCGCCCTTAAGCCCCAGAATCTCTCGCGCTTCATCGGGTGTCGCGGCTTCCAGTCCGAGGCCTTCGATGATCTGGCGTACCCGCTCCACTTGCGCGGCATTGGTTTTGGCCAATTCGCCTCGTCCGAGCCAGAGCGAGTCTTCCAGCCCAACCCGAACATGCCCGCCCATCGAAGCTGCCATCGCGGCCACTTTCATCTGCGCGGCACCGGCTGCCAGAACTGACCAGCGGTAATTATCCCCGAACAGCCGGTCTGCTGTGCGCTTCATGTGCATCACTTCATCGGGGTGTGAGCCGATCCCGCCGAGCAAGCCGAAACAGGTCTGGATGAAGAGTGGCCCCTGAACCAGTCCCTCCTGCCAGAAATAGTACAGGTTATGGAGATGAGCCGTATCATAGCATTCGAACTCGTAACGTGTGCCGGTTTTGTTGAGCGTGTCGAGCGCGTAGCGGATGTCCTTGAAGCTATTACGGAAAACCAGATCGTGGCTCGCCTCTAACATCTCCGGCTCCCATGCGTGCTTAAACTCCTTGAAGCGCTTGAGCATGGGAAACAACCCAAAGTTCATCGACCCCATGTTGAGGCTCGCGACTTCAGGCTGCAGCGTTTCGGCGGGCTTCACACGGTATTCCACCGGCATGTAAGGCGAAGCGCCGGTGGTGATGTTGACCACAACGTTGGAGCGTTGCTTGATCACCCCAAGGAACGGCATGAAATCCTCAGGGCTATGCACGGGGTGCCCATCCTGAGGATCGCGCGCGTGCAGGTGAACAATTGCGGCCCCCGCCTCTGCCGCGCCCAGTGCACTTTCGGCAATTTCCGTCGCAGTAACGGGCAGATAGGGGGACATTGACGGCGTGTGGATCGACCCTGTCACTGCGCAGCTGATGATGACCTTGTTCGATGTCATGAGGCGATCCTATTTTACATATTTGTGGAAATCAGGCTTGCGCTTCTCGGTGAAGGCCCGGACGCCTTCTTTGGATTCCTCAGTGTCATAGAACAGCTTGACGGCGTTGAGTGCCATCTGGCTGATTCCCCGAATATTCTCGCTATCGGCGTTGAAGGACCGCTTGGCGAGCGCGAGCGCGGTGGGGGATCGTTCGGCGAGAATGTCCGTCCAGGCATTGACCGCAGCGTCAAGTTCGGCGGCGGGGACGACCTTGTTGACCAGCCCCATCTCGGCGGCCTGTTGCGCGGAGTACATCTCGTTGAGGAACCACATTTCGCGCGCTTTCTTGTCGCCAATGTGGCGCGCGAGCAGGGCCGTTCCCCAACCGCCATCGACCGATCCGACCTTGGGACCAACCTGCCCGAACTTCGCCGTGTCCGCCGCAATCGTCAGATCACATAAAGTCGCGAACACATTGCCGCCGCCGATTGCAAAGCCGTTGACCCGCGCGATTACGGGCTTGCCGATGTCTCTGATGATCGATTGCAGTTCATCAATCGGTAATCCGACGATGCCGCGTCCATCATATTGCCCCTCATGTGCCGATTGATCGCCGCCGGTGCAAAATGCTTTGTCCCCCGCGCCGGTGAGCACGACGCTCGATACGCTCTTGTCATCGGCGGCAAGCTTGAAGGACATGATCAGCTCTTCAATCGTCTGCGCGCGGAAGGCATTATAGAGTTTGGGGCGGTTGATGATGATCCATGCCGCCCGGTCGCGGACTTCGTATAGGACATCTTCGAATTTGGTTGGGTCGATCATTATTGTTTCTCCAATAATCGTCATTGCGAACGAAGCGTGGCAATCCAGAGGCAAGCAGTAGGCAGTCTGGATTGCTTCGCTATGTCCGCGATGACGTTTGCATCAAATCATATTCATCCCGCCAGCGATCGAGATCGTCTGGCCGGTCATAAAGCTGGCATCATCCGATGCGAGGAAGGCAACCATGCCCCCATAGTCTTCTGGTTCTCCCATGCGGCGGAGCGGAATGCCGCGCACCATCGCGTCCTTCCATTTGATTGCCGCCTCGCCTTCACCGAGCACGCCCGCCATCATGGGCGTATTAGTCGGGCCGGGGCAGACCACGTTCAAGAGAACATTATTGCGCGCCAGCTCCCGTGCCACGGATTTGGTAAAACTGATCACGCCGCCCTTGCAAGCTGAATAGACCGCTTCGCTGCTGGTGCCGACACGCGCGGCATCCGACGCGATGTTAATGATCCGGCCGCCTCCGCGCGCGACCATCAGTGGCGCGACAACATGATGTGTGTTGAGCGGGCCATAAAGGTTGATGGCGATAATCTTGTCCCACAGCGGCTTATCGGTTTGCAGGAAGTTTTTCGGCAGATCCCAACCGGCGTTATTGACCAGTGCCCAGACAGGGCCAAGGTCAACCTCGACCGCGTCGACAGCCGCCTTGATCCCGTCATAGTCGGTCACGTCAACCTGATATGTCTTGACCGTTGCAGCACCCGCGAGCTTTTCGGTCTCGGCGCCCGCTGCCGGGTTCATATCGAAGATTGCGACCTTGCAACCCTCTTCGGCCAACCGCAACGCTATGCCCCGCCCGATGCCTTGTCCGCCACCGGTGACAATCGCTACCTTGTCCTTCAATCCGCGCAACTTCTTTCTCCTTCAATCTAATCTATTGATGTCAGCTCGGTCGTCAGTGGCTTCATCGGCTTCGACCATTTCAAGCAAGGTTGACTTCAGCGAGATCAGTGTTTCCGCCGCATGGTCAAGGTCGGCCTCGGGAATTTTGCTCAATATGATAAGTTCCAGCGCTTCCACATTTTCGCGGATCGCGATCACTTGCTGCTTGCCATTGTCTGTCAGAAACACGCGTCTCAATCGCCCATCCTGCGGATCTGGCCGACGCTCCACATAGCCAGAGGCCTCCATGCGATCAAGCAAACCACCAATCGCCACCTTGGTCAGATCGAGATCGTCCGCGAGCGATGTCTGCGTCATCCCGTCATGCCGCGAGAGGAAGGCGAGCACCCACCACTGTGAACGGGTGATCCCCAGCGGCTTGAGCGCGCGGTCAACGACGATGCGGCGTAGACGCGATACATCGTGAATAAGAAAGCCAAAGCGGAGTCCGGAGTTGAGGTCCTTTTCCATCACGCCGCCTTACGCGATTGCAGCCGTCCTTTGAACATCTCGCGTGAGATGATGGTCTTCATCACTTCGATAGAACCCCCTGCAATTTTGACGACGCGCGCATCGGCGTAGGCGCGGCATATCGGATAATCCCAGATATAGCCCCACCCCCCAAACAACTGGAGGCATTTGTCTACCGCTTCGCAGTGAAGTTCTGATGTTACCATTTTGAGCATCGCCGCGTCGACCGCGTCGAGCTTGCCTGCCATGAACAGCTCAATGCATTTGTCGGTGAAAACCCGGGCCATTACCGACCGTGCTTTAAGGTCGGCCAGTACGAACTGAGTGTTCTGGAAGTCGGCAATGCTTTGCCCAAAGGCTTTGCGCTCTGCCGTATAATCCACAGTCCACTGGATCACCGTCTCTGTGACAGTAGCCGACCTCACGGCCTGTGCTAGCCGCTCCTGTGGCAACTTGCTCATCATAATACCAAACCCGCCGCCTTCTGCGCCGAGCATATTGGTGGCGGGTATGCGCACGTCCTCAAAAAACAGCTCAGAGGTGTCCTGGCCTTTCATCCCGAGTTTTTCGAGGTTGCGGCCACGCTTGAATCCGGGGCGATCACCTTCAACGATAAACATCGTGACGCCTTTGGCACCGGCGTCGCTATCGGTCTTGGTCGCCAGAACGAGGATGTCGCAGCTCTGCCCGTTCGAGATGAAGACCTTTTGCCCGTTGATGACGAAATCGTCGCCGTCCCTTACCGCTTTGGTGCGGATTGCCTTGAGATCGGATCCAGCATGTGGCTCCGTCATCCCGAGTGAGCCGATTGCTTCACCGCGCACCATCTTGGGCAGCCAATGTGCTTTCTGTTCTGATGTGCCGTGAGACAGGATATAGGTCGCGACCAGATCAGTGTGGATCAGGAATCCGGGCGCACTGGCACCCACTTTCCAAAGTTCTTCAAACACTATGACGTCGAACAGATAGTCAAGGCCGAGGCCGCCATATTCTTCTGGCACCGTGCAGCACAGCATGCCCGCTACACCAGCCTTCAACCAGAGGTCGCGGGGGACAATGCCGTCCTTCTCCCATTGATCATGGAAGGGCACGATCTCTTTCTCGATAAAACGG
>JBJOLA010000307.1:0-4845 GCA_046045815.1 Pseudomonadota bacterium | reverse complement strand
CGATCCCACGCGGATGTGTTTGGTGGCCAGCGCGACCGGGCCGATCAATGCCTCGGGTGCAACCCCTGCTAACCCCGGAGAAGCGTGATGTTCTGCCAGCCAGTAACGGTGATACCCCAACCTATCGCACAGCCGCGCCAGATCCAGCGTATTCGCCAGCGCATCGGCGGAGGTGGTGCCCGCCGCTATAGGTGACTGATCAAGGACGGAGAGGATGTACGGTGCAGCCATGTTTCTAACTCGAGATGGGGGTGAAAGTCGCAAAAAGGCCCACTTTCAGTAGACCAACTTCACACTGTCCTGACCTGCGCGTTCTGCGGTGAACCGGTAGATTGCGTCGACAAAATGATTGCTGGATTCGACTGGGTGAGAAGCGGTGTGAAGTTTTGACTCCTTGCCTCCTCTGAACACATAGATGCAACAAAATCCGCTCGTCCTTTTCACCATAATAAACGCACCGGCTACCACGGGACCGGCACTGTAGGAAAGGAGTATGTTGCCTGTGACACTTATGAAAGCCATCTCTACAAAGTTGTCATGTTTCTGGTCATTTGCAGAAATATGTTTTAGACGCCGCGCGTAGGTTGATTGCGATAGCGTCGCCCGCGTGATGTTCGCCTTCGTGGCGGGGATAAAAACAATTTTCAAATTTTCGGGGCCGGAGAATTCAAATGATTAACATGACCAAAACAAGTGCCGCTGCGTTTTTGCTGGCGTTTTCACTGTCGCCTGCCGTGCTGCGTGCTCAGACCGTTGCGCCGGTATCCGCTCCCGTAGGCGGCGCGTATGCAGCGCAGTGGAAGGCTGCCACCGACATGGAATCAAAAGCACTCGGCAAATTGCGCAAAGCTCAAGATCAGCTCGCCCGGGCGAACCGCGATATTGGCGACGCGACGAACAAGCAAACCGACGCGAGCAATACATCAACAACCGCTGCTGCAGAATTTCGCCAATTGATGGCCAGCGTTCCGGCCTTCAACACATCCTCCGATGCTCATGCGTGGGCGAGGAAGGTGGAAGACGGCGCAAAGCGGTGGGGAAAATCAGACAAGCGCGGCGCCAAGGGCGGGAAAGAACTGGCAAAAGCGACCAAGAAAAAGGCGGAAGCAGAAGCGTCGATCGTAACGGCTCAGGCTGAAGTTGATCACGCCCGCGCCTTGATGGCGGATGCGACGCGGCTGACGGCGGGCCAATAACGGGAAACGAAGCCCCCTTGCTCTATTGCAGCGCAGCATCTAGACGCGCGGCAATTCCAACCCCTTCTATTCACGGAGACGACCAGTCATGGCCGGTACACGCACCTTTTCGATCATCAAGCCCGACGCCACCCGCCGCAATCTGACCGGCGCTGTCACCAAAATGCTCGAAGACGGCGGCCTCCGCGTGGTTGCATCCAAGCGCATCCACATGAGCAAGGATCAGGCTGAAGGTTTTTATGCCGTCCACCGCGAACGCCCGTTTTTCAACGACCTCGTGTCGTTCATGATTTCTGGCCCGGTTGTCGTGCAGGTTCTTGACGGCGAGAACGCGATGCAGCGCAACCGCGATATCATGGGCGCCACAAACCCAGAAAATGCTGAACCCGGCACAATCCGCAAGGAACTAGCCGAGAGTATCGAAGCAAATTCCGTCCACGGTTCGGATAGCGACGAAAATGCGGCGATTGAGATTGCCTACTTCTTCAAGCCGGAAGAAATTGTCGGCTAAAATTCGTCTGCAATGTCATGCGCCCGCCGGACTTTGGCGGGCGCGATTGCAAGCCAGCTCTTCTTCAGCCACTCGCCAATATGATCCCAGTCATTTTCACCTAAATCCAGCCGGATGCCCACCCAGCCATCGCCGAAATAAGCGGGTCGGTAGTATCGCTGAGGGTCTTGCTCGATAAGCATCGCTTGTTCGTCCAGACCGCTTATCTTAACGAGCAACGCAGTCTTGCCATCGCCGTGATGGTCCTGACTGACATAGGCGAATTTCTTGCCCTTCATAATGCCGAAGCAGGCCATGCCGTGCGAGAGCGTTTCTTCGCTTTCGGGCAGAGCTAGCGCGCGTTCACGGACTTGTTGAACGAGAAAGTCGGGCGCCATCTCCCGACTTACGAAGTCCGTCAACACCCGGCTGTAGAGTTGATGTTCGGCAATCAACGTGCGCGCGGCCAGCGTTTCGGGCGTATCACCTGGCAGAATCGCAACCTCGGTTTGGCCGAGCACGTCGCCGTCATCCAGTTCAGCCGTCACCACATGGACCGAGCATCCGCTCACTGTATCGCCCGCCGCCAATGCGCGCTCGTGCGTGTCGAGGCCCTTGTATTTCGGGAGGAGCGACGGATGGATGTTGAGCATACGGCCTACCCAATCGCCCACAAATTCGGGCGATAGCAGCCGCATATAGCCTGCAAGCGCCACATATTCAGTGTTGGCCTTACGGAGTTCGGCACCGATAATCGCGTCGAATTCGGCGCGTTTCATGCCTTTGTGGGATTTTGCAAAGGTTCGAATGCCTTCGGCTTTTGCGAATTCGAGCCCTGCTGCGTCAGGATCATTCGCTGCCACCAGCACAATTTCAAACGGACAGTCGGATCGTTTGGCGGCGTAGACCAGAGCCGCCATATTGGAGCCGCGCCCCGAAATCAGGACGGCGACCCGGGCTTTAGCCATGATGCACGGCGCTCCAATCGCCCATCGCGCTCCACGTGTCCCCGGTGCCGGTGACAGTGCAGCCCTTGTCGCCCGCCGCGATATGGCCAATCTGGTGCACGGTTTCGCCCGCAGATTCGAGTGCCGTCTTGACGTCACCTACTTGATCCGGTGCGACAATGACTGCCATCCCGATCCCGCAATTGAAGGTGCGCGCCATTTCTTCGGGCTCGATATTCCCCTGCGCCTGGAGGAAGGCCATCAGGCGCGGTTGCTCCCAAAGGTCTGCATTGACGTGCGCGTGGAGACCTTCGGGTAGGATGCGCGGGATATTTTCGAGCAAACCGCCGCCGGTGATATGGGCCATCGCATGAATTTTCCCGGTCCGGACCAAGGGCAGGAGCGATTTCACATAGATGCGGGTCGGAGCCATCAGTGCGTCGATCAGCAGAATGTCGGGATCGAACAGGGCAGGGCGGTCTAACTTCCAGCGCTTGTCCACCGCCAATCGCCGCACGAGCGAAAAACCGTTGCTGTGGATGCCCGAAGAGGTGAGGCCGAGGATGACATCGCCGTCGCTCACCTTATCCGCCGTCAAAACCTGATCGCGTTCAACCGCGCCAACGCAGAAGCCCGCGAGATCATAGTCACCGCCGTCATACATGCCCGGCATTTCTGCGGTCTCGCCCCCGATCAGCGCGCAGCCCGCTTGCTTGCAGCCTTCCGCGATGCTGGCGACGACCGCAACGGCCACATCCATGTCGAGCTTGCCGCTGGCGTAATAGTCCAGAAAGAATAATGGTTCCGCGCCTTGAACGATCAAATCATTGACGCACATCGCGACCAGATCGATTCCGACGCCCTTATGACGGCCCGAATCAATCGCCAGTTTGAGCTTGGTTCCAACGCCGTCATTGGCCGCGACCAGCAATGGATCGGTGAATCCAGCCGCGCGCAAATCGAAGAATCCGCCAAAACCGCCAAGGTCAGCGTCGGCCCCAGCACGGCGCGTTGCCTTCGCAAGTGGCGCAATTGCGCGCACCAGAGCGTTTCCAGCAGCGATTGAGACGCCTGCATTGGCGTAAGTGTAAGCGGCGGATTGAGTGTTTTTTGTATCCATATTTTCGCTGCTAGCCATATCGCGCTTGGAATTCCACGCCCAACTCGTCAAAAGGGCCGCCGTGACTGTATTTAAGCGTTTGACGCGGCCTGTGCCGCTTGCGGTGATGTTTGCCCTTGGCGGGGCAGGTGCAATGGTGTTCGCCCAAATCGAAGGGGGCGATCGCGGCGTTGCGCCGATTGATAGTTCTACTGACTTCGAGGTTGACGGCGTCCATGTCGATGTTGCGGCCAAGTCTGCCGAGGCGGCGCGCTTTGGCGGTTGGCATGAAGCTCAGCGCAAAGGCTGGCGGATGTTGTGGACCAAGATCCACGGCAGCGCCGCACCAGGCTTGAGCGATTCGCAGCTCAATTCCATCGTTGCGGGTATCGTGATCGAAAATGAACAAATATCGCCGAACCGTTACATTGCGACGCTTGGGGTTTTGTTTGACCGGGTACGTGCGGGACAAATATTGGGCACGACGGGACTCGCATCGCGTTCTGCGCCGTTGCTTGTGATTCCGATCCAATGGTCTGGCGGGGCACCTCAAAGCTTTGAGACGCGCACCGAGTGGCAGAAGGCTTGGGCGCGCTTTCGGGCTGGATCAAGCGCTATTGATTATGTCCGGCCCAGCGGCACAGGTTCTGATCCACTGCTGTTGAACTATGCTCAAACCGGGCGCCCGGGGCGGCGCTGGTGGCGAATGTTGCTGGATCAATACGGCGCAGCGGATGTAATCATGCCGCAGGTCAGGTTGGAACGCGCATGGCCCGGCGGACCGGTGACCGGCTATTTCTCCGCACGATATGGACCGGACGGTCGCCCGCTCTCGGGCTTTACGCTGCATGCTGATACGAGCGGCGGTATTCCGGCCATGATGGACGAAGGTGTGAAGCGGCTTGACCGGATTTTCTCCGATGCGTTGGCCGCGGGGCAATTGCGGCCCGACGTTTCTTTGATCATCGAGCAGCCTGTGAGCGTTGAGGATATTCCACCGCCTGATGAGGCCACAGGCACGACCGAGGAAGTGCCGACCTTGCCGACAGAAGATGTCGTTACCCCGCCGCCGATCGACGTCGCGAAAATATCGAGCTACACGCTACAATTCGA
>JBJOLA010000323.1:0-15201 GCA_046045815.1 Pseudomonadota bacterium | reverse complement strand
GATGGTCAAGAGTGAAGAGCCGGTTGCCGCTATTCTCGCTACCTTGATCACCGAAGCGAACAGCGCATTGGAAAACCGCGCCACTATCTGATAGCGGGGGTATATGCCCTCAATCGCCGCTACCGCCTCTCGCGAAATCCTGACCAGCCTTCATGATGTGATGGCGTCGCGCACCAGTGCGCAGGCCAAACTCAACAAGGTCGTCAACGTCATCGGCGAAGTGTTGGGCAGCGAAGTGTGCTCGATCTACCTGCGGCGGGACGGTGTGCTGGAGCTCTACGCCACGCGCGGGCTCAATCAGGGTGCGGTCCACGTGACGAAGCTCGCGATGGGAGAAGGGCTGGTCGGCACGATTGCCGAACAGATTGCGACGCTCAACCTCGACGAGGCGACCAGCCACCCTGACTTCGCCTACAAGCCGGAGACGGGTGAGGAACTGTTCCACAGTTTTGCTGGCGTGCCCATCGTGCGGAGCGAAGATGCTGTCGGCGTGCTCTGAGTTCAGCACGCCGACCCGCGCCGCTATGAAGAGCTTGAAATTGAAGCATTGCAGACCGTGGCGATGGTACTTTCTGAGCTCATTGCCAATGCCGGCCTGATCGACAGTGCGCAAGTACGCGGGTCCAAAGTTCAGGTGACGACCGCTGACCGACTGAGCGGGCTGAAACTGGTGGACGGCATGGCGCGCGGATATGCGGTGTTTCATCAGCCCCGGATCACGATCGATCATACTGTTGCCGAAGACACTGAGGCCGAGCGCCACCGGGTCTATTCCGCGTTCGACAAGATGCGCGAGCAGATCGACAAGATGGCCAGTCAGGCCGAGTTCGGCGGCGACGGAGAGCACCGCGAAGTGCTCGAAATGTACAAGATGTTCGCCTACGATGAAGGCTGGTCTCGCCGGATCAACGAGGCGATCGACAGCGGATTGACCGCAGAAGCTGCCATCGAGCGCGTCCAGCAGCGCACCCGAATGCGGATGCGGCAGATCGATGATCCCTTGCTCGCAGACCGGATGCACGATCTTGAGGATATGTCGAACCGGCTGCTGCGGATCGTGTCAGGCCAGTTGGGATCAGCGGCACAGGCGGGTTTGCGGCAGGACACGATCCTGCTCGCCCGCAATCTCGGCCCGGCAGAGCTGCTCGAATATGATCGACGCCGGTTGAAGGGCGTGATCCTGGAGGAAGGGTCGCTCACTGCACATGTCATCATCGTGGCGCGGGCGATGGGTGTGCCCGTTCTGGGCCGCGTCAAGGATGTGCGTCGTCTGATCCAGGAAGGCGATCTGCTGTTGCTCGATGCGGGGCAATCTTCGGCCTATGTCCGGCCCACGACGCCGATGGAAGAAGCTTTCGAAACCCGCCTTGCCATCAGCCAGAAACGCCGCGCGACCTTTGCCAAACACAAATCGGAACCGCCGATCACCAAGGACGGCAAGCGGATCACGTTGATGGTCAATGCCGGGCTGCGGGATGATGTGGCGGCGCTCGACATGACCGGGGCTGACGGCATCGGCCTTTTCCGCACTGAGTTTCAGTTCCTCGTTTCCGCCACGATGCCGCAGCGCGAACGGCAGCAACGGCTTTACCGCGATGTGCTTGATACGGCGGGGGACCGGCCGGTGGTGTTCCGCACCGTGGATATTGGCGGCGATAAGGCCCTGCCCTATCTCCGCCCCGACGATGAAGTCGAAGAAAATCCGGCGATGGGCTGGCGCGCGCTTCGGGTGGCGCTGGAACGGGACGGGCTGATGAAGGTGCAGGCGCGCGCCCTGATTGAAGCGAGCGTTGGCAAGACGTTAAACGTCATGTTCCCGATGGTCGCCGAGCCGTGGGAATTTGATGCTGCCAAGACCATCTTTGAAGCTCAGCGCGCATGGCTAATCTCACGCGGCAAGCGCGGCCCGAACAAAATCCGCTACGGCGCGATGTTGGAAGTGCCTGCGCTTGCCGAATGCCTTGACATTCTTTTGCCCAAGATCGACTTCATCTCGATTGGCACGAATGATTTGACGCAGTTCCTGTTCGCGGCCGACCGATCTCACCCCAAACTCGCCGAACGATTTGATTGGCTGTCTCCCGCTGTGTTGCGGTTCCTGCGCCGGGTGGTTGATCCCTGCAACGAGGCTGACGTTAGCGTTACAGTTTGCGGCGAAATGGGCGGACGGACGCTTGAAGCCATGGCGCTGATCGGCCTCGGGATCGAGCGATTGTCGATCACGCCGGCCGCTGTGGGGCCGGTAAAAGCGATGCTCAGATCGCTGGATGTTGAGCCCTTGCGCGCGGTCATGAAACAGTTGCTCGCGGCACCGCCGGCGGACATGCGCGGCGCGTTAAGCGATTGGGCGGTCCAAAACGGTGTTGAACTATAGCGAACACCGCAAGTTTCAATGCGTTGGACGTTGACATCCATCTTGATATTGGGAACAACGCGAGCGGGCGGTATGAGTTAAGCAGCCCGGAGAAAAATCAGTGGTCGACAACGAAGAGAGTGACGCGGCGCTTTTTCCCGAACGCGTGGGAGACAGGCTTCGTGCGGCCCGTTTGAAGGCAGGCTTGGATCTTACTGACGTTGCGAGCCGAACCCGGGTTCCGCTCCGCCAGCTTCAAGCGATAGAGGCGGGTGACTATTCCGATATTCCCTCACCCACATATTGCGTTGGTTTCGTGAAGGCATATGCGCGCGTTGTCGGCGAAGATGAGACGGCGTTGTCGCGCGATTTGCGTGTTGAACTTGGCCAAACCCAGTCCGGCGGTCGCGCCGAAGCCATTGATTATGAAGATGCAGATCCAGCGCGGATACCGGGCAAGAAGCTTGCCTGGTTTGGTGTCGGGATGATTGCCCTTGTTTTGGCGGGTTTTGCGATCTGGCGCAATTATATGATCACCGACACGACACCGGCGCCTGCTGCGGTTGAAGAAATTGCACCGCCTGTGCAAAACATCTCGCCTGCGACGACGGCCCCTGCGGTGAACCCCACGGGCGAAGTTGTGCTGACCGCCGTAAACAACGTTTGGCTCCGCGTTTATGATGCGAGTGACAAAGTGTTGTTCGAAAAGGAAATGGTCGCAGGGGAGCGCTACGCTGTTCCAGCGGGCGCCAACAATCCTATGATCCGCACCGGTCGCGCCGATTTGATCAACGTCACTGTCGGTGGCAAGGCCGTCGCGACACTTGGGCCACCCGAACGCACCGTGAAAGATGTCGGGATCAGCGCGGCAGCTTTGGCGGCACGACCTCCTGCTCCTGTGGCAACGTCGACGACGCCGATCCCTGCTGCGCCCACCGGCGCGCCCCAGCCTTGATCATTCGGCCAAGCTGCGGCAAAGTCCCGCTTGTGACGAACAATGATAGAAACAGAGGATTTTCGCCATGCGCATTAAGTTGATCGCAGCCATCTTGCTGTCGGGCGTGATGGCCCTTCCTGTTGCGGCCCAAACCGATGTGATGTCGCTGCGGGTTGGTAAGCTTGAAAAGGAAATGACGGCGGTTCAGCGTAAAGTCTTTCCAAATGGTGCGGCAGTGGAGCCGGAAATTGGGGGTTCCGCGCTTGGGGCGTCGGCTGGTTCGCCCGCTTCTCAGCCGATTGCGGATTTGACCGTCCGGGTGGATTCGCTGGAAAATCAATTGCGCACTCTCACCGGTCAGGTCGAGACCGACGGTAATCGGATCAAGAAACTCGACGAGGCCATCAAAGCGATGCGCGCGGATTATGATGCGCGATTGAAGCTATTGGAGCCGAGCACCGACACTACTGAAGCGCCCGCTGTTAAAACACCTGCCGCGTTGGTAACGCCGCCCACAACCAAGGCTGCAATTGCCGCCCCGAAAACGGCCATCGCTGCGCCCAAGCCTGCGACGGCGGCTAAGCCAACGACGCCAACGACGCCAACGAAGGTTGATCCAACCCGGAAAACGGCGATAACTGCGGTCGAAATCCCATCAACTGGCGATGCTGTCGAAGATGCCTACAGCTATGCGTTCCGGCTGTGGTCCGCAAAGCTATACCCCGAAGCGCAGGTTAAGCTGAAAGAATTTGTCGCGAAATATCCGACAAACAAGAAATTCAGCTACGCTCAAAACTTGCTTGGCCGCGCCTATCTTGATGAAGGTAAGCCCGCGCTCGCTTCGGTTGCATTTTATGACAATTATCAAAAGATGCCACGCGGCGAACGGGCGAACGAGAGCCTCTACTGGCTCGGCATTTCGCTGACCAAGCTCAAGAAGCCGGCGGACGCGTGCAAGGTCTACAAGGAATTTGATGACGTTTACGCCGCCAAGGCCCCGTCCGACCTGAAATCGCGGGTCACCAAGGGCAAGGCTGATGCCAAATGCACCGCCTGAGGCACTCGTAAAGCGGTTTCAGGACGATCTAAGCGCGCTCATTGGGCACAGCCCCCAGCGGATCGCCTTGGCCATCTCAGGCGGCGCTGACAGCCTTGGCTTGCTCCTCCTGGCCCAAGCGGCCTATCCTAGACAGATTGAGGCCGCGACGGTTGATCACGGGCTGCGTCCTGCTGCGCTAGGTGAGGCGCGCTTCGTGGCCGATATTTGTGAAACGCTGGGGGTACCGCACGAAATCCTGACCCTCTCGCCGTTTGAAAGCGGCAATGTATCGGACTGGGCACGGCGCGAACGATATCGCGCGTTGGGCGATTGGGTTGAAAAGAAGGGCCTCTCTGTCCTGCTGACCGCACACCACGCCGATGATCAACTGGAAACCATGATCATGCGGCTCAACCGGGGATCGGGATTGGCGGGCCTCTCGGGCATCCGTGCTGAACGGGATGGGCTGGCCCGTCCGCTGCTTGGCTGGCGCAAGGGCGAACTTGAGGCGCTTGTTGCAGACGCTGGCATAAAGGCTGTCGATGATCCCACCAATCGGGACGATCAATTTGACCGCGCACGCCTCCGTAAATCTTTGGCGTCGGCGGATTGGCTTGACCCGATCGCCGCGAACCGCAGCGCATCAGCCCTCGCCGACGCAGAGGCGGCTTTGGTGTGGACGACAAAGGCCTATCTGAACCGTCGAACGGCGGTACAAAATGGCGTTCTTTCGCTCGATCCGCGCGATCTACCGCGAGAGCTTCTGCGCCGACTGACTCTCGCCTGTTTGGAGCAGATCAACCCAGACGCCAAGCCGCGAGGCGATGCTCTGGAACGGCTGATCAGCGCGCTTTCCCGAGGCCAGACTGTGGCACTCGCAGGGGTCAAATGTATCGGCGGCACGTTCTGGCTGTTCAGCCTCGCTCCACCCAGACGTAAAAACTGAACAACACACCTGTTCGTTGCATTGTTATTCATAAATTTGTCCCTATCTTGGAGGGTGAAAGGGTGACGACCGCATGAATGACGACAAAGAGCCTCAGGGCAATAATCCGTGGATGAAGAGTTTGCTGATCTGGGCAGGTGTTTTGCTGCTGATCGCGACCTTTGTCTCGGTGTTCGATATGCGGACGCGAGACGCCAAATCGGACGGCATCGCTTATTCCGATTTCATCGCCAAGGTGGAAGAAGGCTCCGTCAAGGAAGTCGTCCAATCGGGCAACACAATCTCGGGAAAATTGTCAAACGGCGAAACTTTCAAGGTCTATGCGCTGGATGATCCCGGGCTTACCGAACGACTGAACAAGAACCATGTTCGTTTCAGCGGCAAACCTGAGGAAGGGCCAAGCCTTCTGTTCATGCTGCTGTATAACGCCCTGCCCTTCATGTTGATCCTCGGCGTCGGTTTCTTCATCATGCGCCAGATGCAAAAAGGCGGCGGCGCAGGCGGCGCGATGGGATTTGGCAAGAGCCGCGCCAAGATGCTCACCGAAAAGCAGGGCCGCGTCACGTTCGCTGACGTCGCTGGCATTGATGAAGCGCGTGAGGAGCTGGAGGAGATCGTCGATTTCCTGAAGGACCCGACCAAGTTTTCAAGGCTAGGTGGCAAAATCCCCAAGGGCGCGTTGCTCGTTGGATCGCCCGGCACAGGTAAAACCCTGCTTGCCCGCGCGATTGCGGGCGAAGCCAACGTGCCGTTCTTCACCATTTCGGGTTCAGACTTTGTCGAAATGTTCGTCGGCGTCGGCGCAAGCCGCGTGCGTGACATGTTTGATCAAGCCAAAAAGAGCGCGCCGTGCATCGTCTTCATCGACGAAATCGATGCCGTTGGCCGTCATAGGGGCGCAGGCCTCGGCAATGGCAATGACGAACGGGAGCAGACGCTCAATCAGCTTCTCGTCGAGATGGACGGCTTTGAGGGCAATGACGGCATCATCATCATCGCGGCCACCAACCGGCCCGATGTGCTTGATCCCGCCTTGCTCCGTCCCGGTCGCTTTGATCGCCGGATCACCGTGCCACTGCCTGACATCGAGGGCCGGCAAAAGATTCTCGAAGTCCATATGAAGAAACTGCCATTGGCACCCGATGTGGATGCACGCACTTTGGCGCGCGGTACTCCGGGGATGTCGGGTGCTGATCTTGCCAACCTCGTCAATGAAGCTGCACTGTTTGCGGCGCGGATCGGCAAGCGTCTTGTTTCTATGGCACAGTTTGAAACCGCCAAGGACCGGGTGATCATGGGCACCGAGTGGAAATCACTTGTCATGACCGAAGATGAAAAGAAGATGACGGCGTATCACGAGGCTGGCCACGCGCTCGTCCGCCTCCACATGCCCGCGTCTGATCCGATCCACAAGGCGACGATCATCCCGCGCGGCGGTGCGCTTGGTATGGTTGTGAGCATGCCTGAGCGGGATAATTACTCCTATCACCGCGACAAAATGTATGCTGATCTCGCCAGCGTGATGGGCGGCCGCGTCGCTGAGGAACTGGTATTTGGTTATGACAAGGTATCGTCTGGCGCGTCAGGAGATATCCAACAGGCGACCAAGCTTGCCCGTGCAATGGTTACGCAGTGGGGCATGTCGGACAAGACCGGCCCACTGAAGTATGAGGAGCAGCAGGGCGAAACCTTCCTCGGCTATTCTCAAACCCAACGGCACAATATCTCGAACGAGACGGCCCAATTGATCGACAGCGAAATCCGCAGCCTGGTAGACGGCGGCCATGTTCAGGCAACCAAAATCCTGAAGAAACAGATCAAACAGCTCCATGTTCTGGCCAACGGGTTGCTCGAATATGAAACACTGACGGGCGATGAGATCGCCGCACTGATCAAGGATGGCACGCCGCCAGATCGTAGCGGGGTGGATATCAACAAGCCCAAGGATCTAAGCACGGGTGGCTCCTCAATCCCCAAAACGCGCAAGCGGGCGGGCGGTATTGGTGGACCGGCGGCGGCTGGCGCGTGAAGCTCCGACATGCCGCAGTCGCTTTGATTGCCCTGTCTGTTTGCTCGGTTGCCCATGCAGAAATGTCTGTTTCTACATTTCTCGCCAAGGCTGATGCGCTCAAAGCGAAGGGGATGATGGCGATGTTGTCATCCGACGTTGGCCTTTTGAAAACCGAAATGCAAACGGCGGTCCAGTCCTTTAAGGCAGATGACGCTTTGGCGAAACAGGCGGGCAAGCCGTCAGTAGCGTGCGTTCCGGCCAAGACTAAGCTCGATTCCGAGGAGATTATCGGATTTTTTCGGACGATACCGGCACCACAGGCCCCAAGGATCAGTGTGAAAACCGGGCTCTCTGCGATGCTAGCCAAGCGATATCCTTGCCCCGGCAAGGTGCATTGACCCTCTACTGCGACGAATCCGGCGGCATTGGTCGCGGGGTGATGACGTTGGCCGCAGTTGAAATCGAACCGGAAGCTGCCGACCAGCTCGTCAATCGCTACCGGGAGCTGAGCGGCCTCGTCGGCGAACTCAAGGGCAGCCGGATTGACCTGACCGAACGCGCGGTTGTGATCGACTTGTTTGAAAAGTCAGGCGCGCAGGCGACAGTTGGTGTTGCGATATCCGCACTTAAGGCCGCCCCGGAGGAGGATCGTGGTGATCATGATCGGCTGACCTACGCCCAGCTGCTTGATGATGTGATCGGCTCGATGTTGCCAGAAGATGAAGCGCGGACCAGCGTGATCATCGACGATGGCCGCTATGACGCTTTGGCGCTTGAGCCTATCCGCGCTCATATCGCCAAACTGCTCGGCCCCTGCGGCAGCGCGACGCTGGAGCTCAGCCACCGATCGGCCGGGCTCCAGATCGCCGACGTGATCGCCAACAGCTTCTTCAATCGGGCGGTGGTTTCCCAGCGTCAGGGACGGATGGCCGAAATCGTCGAGCCGCTGCTGGTAAGCGGCCAAATCATCATGCGGATATTGGAAAAATCAACCTAATATCCCGAGCAGCAGCAACAACGCGGCGAACAGTGGCACGATCAACAGCATGATGAATAACAAGAGCATGCTCGTTCTCACAATCGCTCCGCGAGGGCCTAAGAGATAAGCGCCTTGCATCTGGCGATAGAGATGGAAGACGGGTGCACCGCATGCGGCCGCGACGATCAGCCCTGACGGCAAACCGATCAGGCTGAGGAGCGCAAGGATCACCGCCCAAAGCGTCATGAAGCAGAGCGAGTAAGTGACAAACACGGTGTGATCATAAAGTGGCAGATCGCGCCGCCAGAAAAACAGCAACCAGAGGAACGGGACAGAGATGGGGATGAGCGCCCAGGAAAATTTGTAGGCGCTCGACTTGATCTTATAGAGAATCAAGGTTGGGTTCTTGTTTGCTTGAGCAACGGCATCATCCAGTGCCTTCCAACCTGTGTCGGCGGCAAACGCCTTGCCGCTGCGATCAGAACCGAAATTCCATTCGTTGCTCGCCGCCGCGCCTGCTGTCGCCCAACCTTTAAGTTCGGCCTTGGCACCGACGATTTCGCCGTCAACGTCTTCTGTAGATTCGCGCGCGGACAGCAGTTTGGCGCGCTGCTGTTGTAATGTAGCGAGTTGAGCTTCTGCTGCCTTGCGTTCTTTTGAGATGTCCGCCTTGGCCTCTGCCGCCGACTTCGGTTTGCCATCAATGTTGATATCGGGAACGTGGGTGACGCTGCCAAAAACCGCGAACAACAAGAAGATCGAAAACAGGAACAGCGCCAGTGGTGACACAAACCGCGCCCGTTCGCCGTGAATGTAACGGCGTGTCAATTCACCGGGATGCCACGCGAGCATCGGCAACGTCCGCCAGATCTTGCCCTCGAAATGAAAGACCCCGTGAAGAAATTCGTGGCCGAATGCGGCCAACGTCCTGTGAACATGCGCTGGTTGGCCACACTGATGGCAATGATTCCCGACCACCTCTGTCCTGCAGTTGAGGCATGTACCGGCTGCGCCTTCGCCCGACGTACCGGCCGCAGGCTCAACCGCGGTCGCCAATAAACTCCCTGTTACCGCATCTGCAGCGCCTACAATGATATCACTCATTTCAAGATGTTAACCGCAATAGTTATCCAGTGGAACCCGGTTTTGCTTTGGCAGCGTCGATTTGCTAGAAGCGCCGTCGATGACTGAAACTGAACTTGATCCAATCGCCCTTATCCAGTCTTTGGGGAAGCGCGCGCGCGCCGCTTCGGTGCAGTTAACGCGGATGCCTAGCCCCCGCAAAGCCGATGCCTTGCTCTCCGCTGCGGAAGCCATCCGGGAGCAACAGGGCATCATCCTCTCGGCAAATGCGCAGGATATGGAACGCGGCCAAGCGGCAGAGCTGACGGATGCGATGCTGGACCGGCTCGCATTGACGCCAGAACGTGTCGCATCGATAGCCGCAGGCGTGGAAGCAGTTAGCGCCCTTCGCGATCCCGTGGGCATGGTGATGGACGAGTCCGTGCGTCCTAACGGCCTTAAACTGTCGCGCGTGCGGGTGCCACTCGGCGTCGTCGGCATCATCTATGAAAGCCGACCCAACGTGACGGCGGACGCGGCAGCGCTGTGCCTGAAGTCTGGCAACGCCGTCATCCTGCGCGGGGGATCAGAAGCCGCTGCTTCCAACCGGGCGATCCACGCCGCGATGATCGACGGCATCACCCGTGCCGGCGTTCCTGCTGACGCGATCCAACTTGTGCCAACGCAAGACCGGGCTGCGGTTGGCGCGATGCTGGCGGCGCACGGCATGATCGACATCATCATTCCACGCGGCGGAAAGGCACTTGTTGAACGGGTTCAAAGCGACGCGCGTGTGCCCGTACTCGCCCATCTTGATGGCCTGTGTCACACTTATATCGACCGCTCAGCCGACCCTGAAAAGGCCCGAGACATCGCCGTCAACGCCAAGATGCGCCGCACCGGCATCTGCGGCGCGACCGAAACTCTGCTGATCGACCGGGGCTATGCCAATCCCCGCCCGATCCTTCAGGGACTGCTTGACGCAGGTTGCGAGCTGCGCGGTATGCCCGAAGTCATCGCGTTGGATAGAAGAATCAAATTTGCCACCGACGAAGATTGGGACACGGAATATCTCGACAGCATCTGCGCTGTCGCGTTCGTGGACGGCGTGGACGGTGCGCTCAATCACATTGCGGCACACGGATCCGATCACACCGACGCGATCATCACCGAAGACGCTGCGACCGCTGAACTTTTCCTGTCCGCCGTCGATAGCGCCATCGTCATGCACAATGCCTCCACCCAATTTGCCGATGGCGGCGAATTCGGGTTGGGCGCGGAGATTGGCATCGCCACCGGCCGTCTCCATGCGCGCGGCCCCGTCGCCCTCGAAGGTCTCACAACATACAAGTGGCTGGTGCGCGGGAACGGCCAAATCCGCCCTTGAATCAGTTGTATACAAATGATACATTCACGGAATGAGCAATGTCATCTCCGCCCGCGTGAGTGATGAAGTCCTCGCGGCGATTGATCGCCTAGCCGACTCCCAAGAACGAAGCCGCGCCTGGATCGTAAATCAGATGGTTAAGAATGCCGCCGAGAGGCAAATCGAATTTGATGAATTTATCAAAGTGGGTACGGATGCCATCGAGCGGGGAGAATTTTATACACAAGAAGAAATGGAAACGTGGGTTGAGTCTCTCAAATATACGCGCAATAATGCGGCGTGAGACGAATAATCTGGTCTCATCCAGCCCGATGGGATATTGAACATATTCGGGAATTTATTGATACAAGAGACCCATATTTGTTTGCGCTGATAGCAGTCGAATTGGTTTCGACCGCAAGATTTATTGCATCTGCGCCAAAGGCGGCTCCCCTTGCAGGTTCCACCTTTGAAAGAAAATGGCGGGTAAAAAAATATCCATATCTCATTTTTTACAGGATTCAGGACGATGAAATCCGGGTGAGTCGCGTTCGCCACATGGCTGAAGATTGGAAAAGTGAGTTTACGTGACCCCAACAGCCCTTCTTGGCGGATCGTTTAACCCTGCACACGCCGGCCATCGCCAGGTCAGCCTGTGGGCGATGGAGGCGCTTGGTGCGGATGAAGTATGGTGGCTCGTTTCCCCGAGAAATCCGCTCAAGGAAGGCGCGACGGATATGGCTCCCCTCGCCAACCGGGTACGTTCAGCTCAGAAGGCAGCCCGCCGCAGCCGCATTCGCCCGACCGCGATCGAGACGCAACTGGGCACGCGGTTCACAGTTGATACGCTGGAGGCGATCATCCGCCGATACCCCAAGCGCCGCTTCATTTGGCTGATGGGGGCCGATAATCTCGCCCAGTTCCCCCGCTGGCGGGACTGGCGGCGGATCGCGCGGCTCATGCCGATTGCAGTTATCGCCAGACCGGGCTATAACAACGTTGCCCAAGCGAGCCGCGCGATGGGTTGGCTTCGGCAATTTGTCCACCCCGTGAGCCATATCAAGCATTGGACTGAGTGGAGACCGCCGGCGCTCGTGCTGCTGCGCTTTAGCCCCGACAAGACCTCCGCCACCGCGCTCCGCCGGGCTGACCCCGATTGGCACGCGTCCCATTCTCCCAAGCCTTTGCGTGACGCCCTCACGCGCCGCATCATATATTGAGACAAGATTTGCCCGCATCCGCAACCAAGCCCGTCCCTGCAACAGACTCCGTCGAAGCGCTGCATGCGCTGATTTTGCAGTCTCTCGATGATGATCAGGCGGTGGAAACTATCAGCATTCCCCTCGCCGGCAAATCCACAATTGCCGATCATATGGTGATCGCGAGTGGCCGTTCGACCCGGCAGGTCGCATCGATGGCCCAGAAATTGCAACATAAAATCAAGGCGGAGTTTCATAGAAACCCCCGGATCGAAGGCCTTCCCACTGCGGACTGGGTGTTGATTGACGCGGGCGACGTGATTGTTCATTTGTTCCGCCCTGAAGTCCGCAGTTTCTACAATCTGGAACGGATGTGGTCGTTCGGTGATGCGCCTGCTGTGCCGGATCCATTCGGCCTGTGATGCCCGCCGCTTGAAACTCCATATTGTTGCGCGCGGCAAGATGGGCCGCTGCCCGGAAGCCGAACTCATAGCGCGTTACGCCAAGCGGCTGACATGGCCGTTTCAAATCACTGAACTACCAGACGTAGGTGGCAAGGCCCCTGCCCTTTTGCCGGGCTCAGTTGTAGTTGCGCTTGATGAGAGCGGTGTGCAACTTGGTTCCGCCGAATTTGCACAGCGGCTAAGCACGTGGCGGGATGGTGGTGTGAAGGAATGCCGCTTCCTCATCGGTGCCGCTGACGGCCTAACCGCTGAAGATCTGGGAAGCTCGGCCCTTGTCCTGAGTTTCGGTCGTGCGACTTGGCCTCACATGCTCGCCCGCGCGATGCTCGTTGAGCAACTTTACCGCGCCACCAGCATCATCGCGGGACATCCCTACCACCGCGAGGGATAGGCCGCCTAATATTTTTTCTACTTTTGTTCTTTTTCGTTTGACCTTGGAACAAGGAACGAACATAACGAAAAGAACATAAGGAGATTCGCGATGCATTTGTTGAGCATGTTCATCATATTGGCGATGTTGGTTGGAACCGTTGCGTTCATCGGATCGATGCTTGCCGAATATGGAGACCGGATTTTGATCGCGCTTGGCGCTGATAGTCAGCCGGCGACAACAGCGCAGATTTTTGAGTTCAGGCCGCGGCGCGGAGACGATTTCAGAGCGGTTGAGCCGCTGCCTTTAGCCGCTTGACCTTGGCATAGCTGCGAATGCCCACAGGGATCATCAGCAGATAGATCACGCAGATCCCGCTGAGCGTGATCCAGGGCACCGTGAAGAGTGCGCTGCCGACCAACGCGACGAGCAGGATGAGTTCCAACCGCACAGTGCGGCGCGGGCGGATTGCACCCCAACTCAACGTCGCGACGTTGGAGATCATCAGGAAGGCAACGAGAGCGAGCCACGGCCCGACGAGCATGGGATTGCGAAAAACTGGTTCCGCCGTTTCGATCCAGAGATAGAGCGGCAACAGCGCGAGGCCAGCGGCGGCGGGTGCTGGAACCCCGGTGAGATAGCCTGCGGACTTGTGGGGCTGCTCCGCTACGTCAATATTAGCATTGAAGCGGGCAAGACGGAGAGCGCAGCAGAGCGCGAGCGCCAGAGCAAACAGCCAGCCGAATTTGGGAACATCCTGCAATGACCACAGGTAAATCACCAAAGCGGGGGATACGCCAAACGCGATGACATCTGAAAGCGAATCCAGTTCCGCGCCAAAACGGCTATCAGCATGGAGCATTCGGGCAATCCGACCGTCAACGCCGTCCAGGACACCGGCCAGGATTGTTGCGTAGATCGCCTTGTCCCATTCACCGCCAATGCCGAAGCGGATTGCCGTGAGGCCGCTGCACAACGCCATTGCTGTGACAGCGTTTGGCGCGATGGCCCTTAGTGGAATGCCACGTCGTTCTTTCGCGCCGATTTCGCTCACGCTGAAGCCTTCACAGGCCGACGCCCGCCACACTGACAGTATCACCAATGCACGCAAGAACAGTTTCACCCGCCACAATCCGCTGGCCCAGCGCGACTTTTGGCGCTGTGCCTGCGGGCAGATAAACGTCCACCCGGCTGCCAAACCGAATCAGTCCGATTCGTTGCCCCGCCGCAACCATATCCCCCGGCTTGACGAAAGGAACGATGCGACGTGCGACTAGACCTGCGATCTGGGTAAATCCAATGCGCACACCGTCTCGCCTCTCCACCAGAATGTGCTGGCGTTCATTGTCTTCACTCGCCTTATCAAGGTCCGCATTGAGAAATTTTCCAGCAATATAAACAACTTGCTTGACGGTTCCCGAAATCGGTGTGCGGTTGATATGGACATCAAAGACGCTCATAAAGATCGAGACGCGGATCATCGGCTCATCACCCAGCCCTTCAGAACCGGCCATTTCACGCGGTGGCATCACGTTCTGGATGAGGGTTACCATCCCGTCAGCAGGGGCAACGATAAAATTATCACCTTGCGGCACCGTGCGGATTGGATCGCGGAAGAAGGCGAGGACCCACAAAGTCACGCCCGCCATCGGCCACGCCAAAGTCTCCCATGCCATGAGCGCAAAGGCGAGACAAATTGCAGCGGCAATCAGCGCGAATTTGCGTCCTTCGGGATGAACTGCGGGCCATTGCCATTTGACACCCGGGGTCGCCACGGGCGGAATATTTTCTGAAACCATGCTCCCTTAATAGGACAGGGCCGCACCAGATACAATGACACTGGTTGATTGCTGCGCGATCCCCGCTTAGAGGCAGGCGCATATCAATCCAGAATGAGAAAGCTAACCCAAATGGCCAAGATCAAGGTGAAGACCCCAGTTGTCGAAATTGACGGCGACGAAATGACCCGGATCATTTGGCAGTGGATCCGCGAGAGGCTGATCCTCCCTTATCTGGACATCGATCTCAAATATTATGATCTTGCGGTTGAAGTGCGCGACGAAACGAGTGACCAGATCACAATTGACTGCGCGCATGCCATCCAGAAATACGGGGTCGGCGTAAAGTGCGCGACGATCACGCCGGATGAAGATCGGGTCAAGGAATTCAACCTCAAGAAAATGTGGAAATCACCGAACGGCACCATTCGCAACATCTTGGGCGGCGTCGTGTTCCGCGAGCCCATCGTGATCAAGAACGTCCCCCGCCTCATTCCGGGATGGACGGATCCCATCGTCGTCGGTCGTCATGCGTTTGGCGATCAATACCGCGCAACCGATTTTCGCGTGCCCGGCCCCGGCAAGCTTCGCATGATTTGGGAAGGTACAGACGGACAACGGATTGAGGAAGAAGTGTTTGATTTCCCCTCATCCGGCGTCGCAATGGGCATGTATAACCTCGATGATTCGATCCGCG
>JBJOLA010000299.1:0-3812 GCA_046045815.1 Pseudomonadota bacterium | reverse complement strand
TGTTCAAGTTTGAATATCTCTCCGAAGATGCAGACGGAAAAATTGTTGGCGAATATCGCGGCATGGGTCTGCGCCCCTATACGCTCGACAAGGCCCGGCAATACGGCTTTGATGGGCCGTTTCTTGAATCCTGCATGTAGGCACTGCCCGGTAAACTGAAGGTTGCCATTCGCTCCAAGTGCAGCGACACTCCCGTGATGAGTCTAGATCCTGAACTTCTCGCCCATGCGCTTGCCCGGATGGCGGGCGGCGTTGCACTCCCTTTGGAAAATCTTGAACGCCTGTCTGGCGGCGCGAATATGGAAAGCTGGTCGTTTGATTGGGGCGGGGCGGGCTATGTCCTCCGCCGTGCGCCGACGGCGGAAATGATGGCAGGGCGGCCCTTCGGCCATGATGTTGAGGCAGCGATCGTGCGTGCGGCCCGTGCCGTTGGCGTGTTGGCCCCGGAAATCGTTGGAGAATTGGGTGAGACCGACGATCTTGGCACGGGCTATGTGATGAAGCGGGTGGCGGCGGAAGTCTCTCCGGCGAAGATTCTCGCTGAACCAGCACCGTCGCTGATCACCGACATTGCGCGCGAACTGGCACGCATCCACCGCATTCCTGCCGCTGATTTCGCGCAGCTGCCCGCACCCGATACGCAGACTATGATCAATCAATTGAAGGAACGCTTCGCGGGGTACGGCGCAGACAGGCCGATCTTCGCGCTCGCACTCCACTGGTTGGATCATCACGTGCCCGCGCCTACCGAGCCTGTATTCTTGCACGGTGATTTTCGTATTGGCAATCTGATGGCGGATGAAAACGGGCTGGCCGCCGTCCTTGACTGGGAACTATGTCATTTGGGGGACAGGCACCAGGATCTTGCCTTCGGGTGCATCAATAGTTGGCGCTTTGGCCATATTGATCGACCGGCCTTTGGCGTGGGCGAATTTTCAGAATTGTGGGCGGCTTATGAGGTGGAAAGCGGTGTTGCCGTTGAACCAGACCGCTTCCGATTTTGGCTGATCTATTCTTGCCTTTGGTGGGGCTTATGCTGCCTCCAGATGGCGGAAATTTGGCGAAGCGGCGTCGACAAAAGCCTTGAGCGTGCGGTGATCGGCCGACGGGCGTCGGAAACTGAAGTTGATCTGCTGATGCTGCTAGAAGTTGACGCACCGGAGGCTGAGCGTGTGCCAATCACGCTCGAACAACTGCCCGACGGTGCGGCCCAGGGCGAGCCAAGTAGAAGCGAAATGCTCGACGCACTGACGGACTGGATCAAAGCCGACGTCCGCCCCAAAGCATCAGGGCGAGACAGGTTCATGGCCAGCGTGGCGCTGAATGCGCTCGGGATGCTGCGGCGGGAAAGTGATGCAGGCGTCGAACCGTTTGATCGAGCTTTGGCAGCAGAATTGCTGAAGGGACAACAATCTCTGGAAACGCCGGGCCTCCTCGCGCGGCTCCGGCGGCACGCACTGGCCAAACTTGCCGTCGATCAACCCCATTATTCTGCACTGGCTTCTGCAAGGTCACTCTGGATAGGCTCTATTTTGCCCTAGGATAACTCCTAGACACCCTCGAAGGGGCTCCGGCTACTCGGGTAGCCAAATCATTTCCAACATAGCGTAGCGGGGCTGTACGGCGCCCCTCCTACAGACCCTGGATCGGCTCAACCAAGGGCGAGCTGTTTTTCTTCGGCCAGTCTGTCGAGCTCGGCGCGGGTCTTGCGTTCCGATGATGTTTTCAACTGACCGCAAGCTGCGTCGATATCGCGCCCTCTTGGCGTTCGCACCGGCGCGGAAATCCCCGCGCGGAAGATGATGTTCGAAAAGCTGCGAATCCGTTCCGGGTCTGAACATTCATAGGCCGCCCCGGGCCAAGGGTTGAACGGGATCAGATTGACCTTGGCGGGCAGCTTATAGTGCATGATCAAGCGGACAAGTTCGCGTGCATCGGCGTCGCTATCATTCTTGTCCTTCAGCATCACATATTCGAACGTGATCCGGCGGGCATTGTTGGCTTGAGGATAATCGGCGCAGGCTTGGAGCAGCTCCTCAATCCCGTATTTCCGGTTGATCGGCACAATCTCATCGCGGACTTCCTTGGTGACGGCGTGGAGCGAGACCGCGAGGTTCACACCAATCTCGGCCCCCGCGCGCGCCATCATCGGGACAACGCCCGACGTGCTGAGCGTGATCCGCCGCTTGGACAGTGCAAGCCCGTCTCCGTCCATCACCAACTTCAAGGCATCGCGGACATTCTCAAAATTATAAAGCGGCTCGCCCATCCCCATCATCACGATGTTGGTGAGCATTCGCCCTTCCTGCGCGGACGGCCATTCACCGAGGCTATCCCGCGCGAGCATCACTTGACCGACGATTTCCCCAGCAGTCAGGTTCCGCACCAACCGCATCGTGCCGGTGTGGCAGAATCGGCAATTGAGGGTGCAACCGACTTGGGATGAGACGCACAACGTACCCCGGTCCGCATCGGGGATGAACACCATCTCATAATCTTGCGCATCCGGCGAACGCAGCAGCCACTTGCGGGTGCCATCGGTTGAAACCTGCGCCTCAACCACTTCGGGGCGGGAAATCACGAACCGCTCAGTCAGCCACGGGTGCATCGTCTTGGCAATATCGGTCATCACGGAGAAATCGGTGACGCCGCGGTTATACATCCAATGCCACAGCTGCTTGGCACGCAGCTTGGCCTGCTTGAGTTCCATCCCGGCAGCTTCGAGGGCGGCGCGAATTTCGACCTTAGGCAGGCCGATCAGATCAACACGCCCATCCGGGCGCGGCGCGACATCGCGGGGAACGGGAACGGGGTCTATGTGGCCGGGGATTTGCATGGTGGGCGCGCCATAGGCCAACTAGCGTGAATTTGCTATCCCGCCCGCGCGCACCCCAGCGCCGCTGCGTCTATCGCGGTTGCGGCCCCCTTAAGCGTGTAAGCATCCGCAAACCCGCCGCCCGTTGCGGCCACCGTTTCGATGCTCATGCTGCGGCCGGAACGGATGGCCGAGACGATGGCGGCGTCGACCCGCGCATCGGGGGCCCAGACATCGGCACCGGAGCCGATCATCACCGCACGGCGATTGTCGACGGTCAGCGTCACCTTGGCACCGCTGCGCATTTCGCGGCTCAATCGCACATGAACTTGGCCGCGAACGCCAACGCTGGGCCAATTGGCGATGCTGGCGAACGGTCTCCACGTGCCGCCGCTGCCGTTTGACGGTTCAGCGATGGCGAAGCAGCGGTATGGCTTGGCATCCCGAAACGCGCCCCAGCCCTCAAACGTGCCAAGCGAATCGCGGGCCTGGGCTGTGCCCGCCACCAGCAAACACGCCAACGCCAGCCGCTTCATGCGTGCTCCACGCCGCCGCCTTGGTGGATGATCTTCTCCTGCCCGCCGCCGATCATCACCATCGTCCCTTGGGGCAGGTTGTCGGCGATGGGAGCGTTATATACCGGGTCGGGGTCCAGCCCGATCAGCAGACCCCGCAAGACACGCGCCGACATGCCGTGCATAATCACCAGCCGGTCCGCCCGCACATGTGCCGTGTCGGATATCCAGCTAGACAGCCGGGCCGCGACGTCGGTGTAACTCTCTCCCCCTTCGGGCACTTTGCTGAACAAACCCCGCGAACGGTCAATAATTTCGCCTTCTGCCGCGATCACGTCGCTATAGGTCCGCCCGGCCCAGACGCCGACATCGATCTCCTGCAACCGATCATCAACAGTGGCACCGTGCCAATCCTCGCCAATATGTTCAGCAATAATCGCCAGTGTTTGCAGCGCACGCCCGGCGGTGGAAGACCAGAGCGA
>JBJOLA010000267.1:0-4667 GCA_046045815.1 Pseudomonadota bacterium | reverse complement strand
CGGCCGCACGCGCCGCGTTGCCGACTGCCGTTGAGTTTGCAGCACTGGCCCCGGAGTTAAATCCGATTGAAACCGCATTCCCGCCCGACGCATTGGCGTTCAAACCACCGGCAAAACCATTACCGCCAGTTGAACTTGCGCTGACGCCGATTGCGGTATCCCCGGAGGAGAGACCGCCCGATACCCCCGCGACGGCATTTTCACCAACCGCAGTTGAAGCCGAAGTGAATGCCTTCGCGCCGTGGCCAACCGCAGCAGCGCCTGATCCAGCCGAGCTCGCGCCCGAACCTGCAGCAATACTGTCTATGCCGCCTGCGCTTGTGCTTTTGCCAAGGGCGGTGGAATTGGCCCCACCCGATGACGCGCTGAGGCCAAGCGACGTGCTGGATGCGCCGCCTCCAACCGCATTGTGCCCGATCGCAATCGCATCAGCAGCACTGCCGGATGCGGACGTGCCGATGGCAATCGCGTTTGCGGCTAAGGCGGTTGCTTGACCTGTAAGGCCGGTCGCAGATCCCGTGCTGGTCGCGCCACCGATGGCTATCGCACCAACAGCCGAAGCCGTGGAGCCACCGCCGACGGCTACAGCGCCCGCGCCTGATGCCGTTGAATAGGCACCCAGCGAACTCGCATAATATTTGGAAGCCTGGGCAAATTCGCCCATCGCAATGGTGCCATCAGCTGTGCTGCTGGCGCTATTGCCGACGACGGTTGCGGCAGAAATGTTGAAGGGATCACTGCTATCCCCTTGCGCGAGAGCGCTTTGGCCGATTGCGATTTCGCCTGAACCATTCGCGGCACTGGCACCGAGGAATGGGAGCGCGCGTGCCCCTGCACCAATGGCGATGGCGGAATTAAACGTGGCCTGCGCCTGATTGCCGATGGCAACCGCGCCCGTGGCAGGGTTCTGGTTGAATGTCGTCGCGCCCGTGCCGATGGCAACGCCTGCGCTGCCTGTCGCGCTGGCGCTCGTGCCGACGACGGTCTGGCCGTCTGCGGGATAGGCTGCGCCCAAAGTGTTGTTTGTCGCGTTAGCCCCTTGGCCAATCACAGTTGATCCGGATGCCGTGCCGCTGATCGTCGCCCCCGTGCCCGCAACATATTGCGCCATTGCTGGCGTTGCAAAGCCCGCGATGATTGCGCCAATCGCTGCGCCGCCGCCGAGCCGACCGATCCTGCTCTTCTGCCCCGGCCCCATCACAGCGGTTGATTTGCGCAGCGCCTGCATGATGCGGCGGCGGGTGTTCCAGCTCAGGTTTGCGCCGACTTCGCCGTAACCGACAAAATCATCCGTCAGCGACGCCGAACGCTTGCGATAGGTGGAACGAAACTGATTTTCGCGAGGCGCGCTCTCATCGATAAAATACGGAAAATTTTGATACTGCGATGCATAGCTACGAATATTGATAGACATTTCATACTCCCCTGAGCAAATCTTGCTGAAACAATTCAACGATCTGCTGTTGAGCACGTCACTAGTTAATGTTTTTTTATAAAGAATCCTGGACTTGATCGGAACTGGATTTGTAAATATCCGGATTGGATTGTAATATTTTATACCGATTTGGACCTACCGGTGAAAAGCCGCAAATTTCTGCGATTGTTCGATTGCTTCAAACAATGGTTAATCGCGCCGATCCGGCGAGCCTCGTGTCAGAAAAATGCGGATTGGCGCGCAAAAAAACCGGCGATTTTGCCCATGTCAGCCTCTGCCAGATACAGGTCGAACATAAAGCCGCGTCACGACCGGCCATTTTTCAGCCACCGTCGCCTCGATATCACGGACAATACGCTCCACATCACCCGCGCTGATCGTGTCATCAAAGTCGGCACTGATGATCGCCACGATCTGATCGGGGGCGTGGTGGACCGTCAGCACATCATGGACCGCATCGACACCCTCATGGGCGACCGCTGACGCCCGCAGCGCCTCCACCAGTTCGGGATCTGCGCTTTCGCCAATCAGCAAGCTCTTCGCCTCAACAACCAAGATGATCGCCACCGCCGCAAGCACGAAACCGATCAGGATTGACGCCACGCCATCCCAAACCGGATTGCCCGTCCAGTGGCTCACCGCGATACCAATCCCGGCGATCAGCAGCCCTGCGAGCGCACCCCCATTTTCCAGGAGGACAATGATCGTCGGGGAATCCTTGGACTCTTGGATCGCCTTCCAATAACTTCGCTTCCCGCGCGTTTCGTTAAACCCTTTGAGCGCTTCCCATGTCGACCAGCCTTCCAGCACGAAGGAAACGGCCAGCACGATATAGGCGATCAGCGGATCTGCGCCGGGTTCGGGGTGGAGGACATGCAATATCCCCTCATAAATCGCCACGCCAGCGCCGAGCGAAAAAACCAGTATCGCGACGATGAAGCTC
Source organism: Pseudomonadota bacterium (assembly GCA_046045815.1). Taxonomy (GTDB): domain Bacteria; phylum Pseudomonadota; class Alphaproteobacteria; order Sphingomonadales; family Sphingomonadaceae; genus Aquisediminimonas. Next base: position 2,289 of record JBJOLA010000267.1, on the reverse strand, counting down.
CAAAAATAAAGCTCCCGCCCGTAACCGATGGGGTGCTTCGCATCGGCAGGCTTGGTGGCCCGCTTGGTGCCGTAAAGCAGCAGCACATGATTGGTACTATCAACCAGTGAATGCACGCCCTCGGTCAGCATCGCGGACGAACCGGTTATCCCTGCGGCCACGAATTTTGCGATGGCAATGCCGACGTTCGCCGCCAGCGCGGTCAAAATAACCCGGGTTGATCCGCCTGACATTATTTTCCAGTCTCCAGAGTCTGCACCAGATGCAACGCGATCATCGCAAAGCCAGCGCCCCACATCATGCCGCCAATCACGTCGCTGGGCCAATGCACGCCTAGCCACAACCGAGATAGGCTGACAAGCGCGGCACCGGCCAATCCCATGCAAAATTGCAGGCCGGGGCGTTTGCTCGGCAGGATCAGGGAGACCAGAATGAAAATCGACGCGGCATTGGAGGCGTGGCCGCTCGGATAGGATAGGTTGCCGAATACACCCAGATGCGGCACCACATCAGGGCGGGCGCGACCGAATGCTTCTTTCAAAACGTCTGTCGTCACCGCCGCGAGGACGGGCAAGACGATCATGACAAGCGCCGTCCGCACCCGCTTTTTCCAAACCAGCCATGCGGCCACCACGAGAAAAATCAGCGAACGCTGCGCCGCGTCCCCCAGCCAGCTGAGTCCGCGTGCGACCGTGATGCAGATGGCGGGCGTATCCCCCTCCCGCATCGCCAAAGCTTTGAGCAACCGCACGTCGAGCGACTTCGTCCAGCCAAAACTGACCACGAACCCCAGCAGCAATGTGAGGAACAGCAGCAGCAGACCGACGTTAAGAATGGAGCGGGCTGGAATGCGCACTAAAAATGCAGCGCCCTTCCGTAGGCGCTGAGCACACTCTCATGCATCATTTCGCTGAGCGTGGGATGTGGGAAGACGGTGTTCATGAAATCCGTCTCTACCAGCTCCGCCGTCTTGCCCACCGTGTAGCCCTGGATCAGTTCGGTCACCTCTGCGCCAACCATATGCGCGCCGAGCAGCTCGCCAGTGGCGGCATCGAACACCGTTTTGATGAAGCCCTCCGCCTCGCCCAGCGCAATCGCCTTGCCGTTGCCGATGAAGGGGAATTTGCCGACTTTGACGATGTAGCCCGCCTCCTTGGCCTTTGCTTCGGTAAGGCCCACGCTCGCGACTTGCGGGTGGCAGTAAGTGCAACCCGGAATGTTGAGCGGGTCCATCGCGTGGGGGTGGACGTCTTTGTTGCCAAGGCTGGCGGCAATCGCCTCCGCCGCGATGACGCCTTCGTGTGATGCTTTGTGCGCGAGCCACGGGCCTTGGGTGACGTCGCCGATGGCATAGACGCCGGGCACATTGGTGCGGCACATCGCATCGGTCTTGATGTGGAAACGCTGATCGGGCTCGATGCTTAGTTCCTCCAGCCCGATATTCTCCACGTTCGGGACGATGCCAACCGCGACGATGACGTGGCTGAATTCCTCGGTGGTTACGCTGCCATCCTTGGCCTTGATCTCGGCACTGATCCCCGTGCCTGTATCGGTGATTTTCTGGACACCAGTGGATGCGCGAATATCCATCCCTTGCTTCTTGAGCGACGCCGCGAGGAAGGCGGATACCTCCTCATCTTCCACCGGCACGATCCGGTCGAGCATTTCCACCACGGTCACCTTCGCGCCCATATCGTTGTAGAAACTGGCAAACTCGATCCCGATCGCGCCCGATCCGATGACGAGCAATTTGGTCGGCATTTCAGGCGGCACCATCGCGTGGCGGTATGTCCAGATGCGCTTGCCGTCGGCCTTGGCGAACGGCAAATCACGCGCGCGGGCACCTGTGGCGATGATGATGTTCTTCGCGGTGAGTTCCTCGCTCTTGCCATCCGCCTGGACGGTGAGTTTGCCGGGAGCCGTGAGCTTGCCATCACCCATATGGACGGTGATCTTATTTTTCTTCATCAGATGGCCGATGCCCTGATTGAGCTGCTTGGCCACCCCGCGCGAGCGTTTGACGACGGCGCCGATATCGGCGGAGATGTTATCGGCGGTGAGTCCGTACTCCTTGGCATGCTTCATCTGGTGAAATACCTCCGCCGAGCGCAGCAGCGCCTTGGTCGGGATGCAGCCCCAGTTGAGGCAAATCCCACCGAGATTCTCGCGCTCAACAATGGCGACCTTGAGGCCGAGTTGCGCCGCGCGGATTGCGGCAACATAGCCGCCGGGTCCGGAGCCGAGGACGATGAGGTCGTAGGTGGTGTCAGTCATTTAGCGTCCTAAAAG
>JBJOLA010000246.1:0-5876 GCA_046045815.1 Pseudomonadota bacterium | reverse complement strand
AGCGTGACGGTTTCGAGCTTGATGCCGAGGTCTTCGGAGATCATTTCACCCTTGGTCAGGATCGCGATATCTTCGAGCATTGCCTTCCGGCGATCGCCGAAACCAGGAGCCTTAACCGCTGCAACCTTGAGGCCACCGCGCAGCTTGTTGACCACGAGGGTCGCGAGCGCTTCGCCTTCAATGTCTTCAGCAATGATCAGAAGCGGACGACCCGATTGAACGACTGCTTCCAGAATTGGGAGCATCGCCTGAAGGTTCGAAAGCTTCTTTTCGTGGATCAGGATGTAAGGATCGTTGAGTTCGACGAGCATCTTTTCCGGGTTGGTGATGAAGTAAGGTGACAGATAACCGCGGTCAAACTGCATGCCTTCCACAACATCGAGCTCGAAATCGAGGCCCTTCGCTTCTTCAACCGTGATGACGCCTTCTTTGCCAACGCGTTCCATAGCTTCAGCGATCTTTTCACCGACAACCGTGTCACCATTAGCCGAGATGATGCCAACCTGCGCGATTTCCTTGGTGCCCTTGACGGGGTTCGAACGCTTCACGAGATCAGCAACAACTGCTGTAACCGCGAGATCGATACCGCGCTTGAGGTCCATTGGGTTCATGCCAGCCGCAACCGACTTCATGCCTTCGCGAATGATCGCTTGAGCAAGAACAGTCGCGGTCGTGGTGCCATCACCAGCAACGTCGTTGGTTTTCGAAGCAACTTCGCGAACCATCTGCGCGCCCATATTCTCGAACTTGTCCTTGAGTTCGATTTCCTTGGCGACGGTGACGCCGTCCTTGGTGATGCGCGGTGCGCCAAAGCTCTTATCGAGCACAACGTGACGGCCTTTGGGGCCGAGTGTGACCTTCACCGCGTCAGCGAGAATGTCGACGCCGCGGAGAATGCGCTCACGCGCGTCGCGGCCAAATTTTACTTCTTTTGCAGCCATGTTAGTGGTCCTCTGCTTTGATTGAATGGGGTGCGGACAGGGCGAACTTCACACTGTCCATTGTGAAAATATGAGAGTTAGCCGACGATCCCAAGGATATCGGATTCCTTCATGATCAGCAGGTCTTCATTGTTGACCTTGACCTCGGTGCCAGACCATTTGCCGAAAAGGATCTTGTCACCCTTTTTGACATCAAGCGGCGTTACCTTGCCATCTTCAGCCTTGGTGCCGGTGCCAACAGCAACGACTTCGCCTTCTTGTGGCTTTTCCTTGGCGGTATCGGGGATGATGATCCCACCAGCGGTTTTTTCTTCCGCCTCAATACGGCGAACGAGCACCCGGTCGTGCAACGGACGAAATTTCATATGACTTCCCTTTATGGTTTGCTGCCCAACCGACGTTCGGCAGACTTCGAATCACAAGTTAGCACTCACACAGGGCGATTGCTAACGAAGCACATATGGGCTGTCGGTCTGGGTGAATCAAGGGCGATGCAAGCTAATTTTTCAGCGTGATCCAAAACTGAACGGATCAATCACATCCACCGCGAACGTCGCAAAATCGCGGACGTTTCTTGTGGCAATTGTCAGGCCTTTTTCAAGAGCAGTGGCGGCAATCAAAGCATCTTCCCACAGATCATGCGTCGTACCGTACATCAAGCAAGCATGTCTGCGAAAAATTGCGGCATCAGCGTCAATCACATTGCTGGCACTGGCCAGCGCGTTCGCCCAGTCAGTCAATAACTGTGCTTTCGCGGCATCCTGCGCCCTCGTCCGTTCAATACCTCGCTGGATTTCGCCGAGCGTCACAACGGAAAGGTAGAGGGCGTCTGCCGCTATTCCGGATATCCATTCCACAACTGCGCCGTGTGGCTTGGGCTTTCGCAACTCCGAAACCACATTGGTATCGAGCAAAAACATCTAAAGGTCAGGTGTAGGCCGGCTGCGCGAGGGCCGACGAGGGGGGATGTTGAGATCAATCCGATCTGCCTCCGAAAGCAACAGATCCTTGATTGTCGGGCGGGCGCGATCATTCAATCGCTTCCACTCCGCGACCGGCACCAACACGGCGGCCTCAGTTCCTCGCTTTGTGACAAGTTGTGGTCCTTGCGAAACGCATGCGTCCAGCATCTCGCTAAATCGCGCCTTGGCATCTTGAACCGGCCAAACATCCATCACATCACTCCTGACTAGTCAGATAACTAGTTATATAAAATTGAAAAGGCGCGCAACACTTATTCCGGCACAAGCCCCAGCCGCTCACGTCTCGACCACCGTCTAAGCATCAAGGCGCTGACCACAGCCAGCCCCGTTGCCAGCCCGATCCAGATGCCCTGCCCCGCCAACGGCGTTCGAAAGCCGAGCAGGAGCGCTGTCCCAAAGCCCGCCACCCAATAGCCAAGGCCGGCGAACAGCATCGGTACGCGTGTATCTTGCAGACCGCGGAGCGCCCCTGCCCCCACCACTTGCGCGCCGTCAAACAGTTGGAACATCGCGGCGATGGTTAGATATTGGAGCGCCAGCGCCACGGTATGGGCGTTTGCGGGCGCACCCGTATCAAGATACACGCCGATCAGCAGGCGGGGCACCGTCCAGATCAGCAGCGCGGTGCTGAGCATGAAGCCCGTGCCGATAAAGATCGCCACCCAGCCTGCGCGCGCGATCCGCCCCTTGTCCCGGCCGCCATAAGCTAAGCCTACACGGATCGTCGCCGCCTGCGCCACACCCAGCGGCACCTGAAACGCAATCGCCGCAATATTCAGCGCCACGGCGTGAGCGGCGACTTCCGTCACGCCAATTAAGCCCATCAACACCGCTGCGCCGCCGAACAGGGCACCTTCCATCGTCCAGCCAAGCGCAATTGGTGTGCCAATTCGGACGATCTCCCAGAAGCGGGGCCATTCGGCGCGCCACCATCGGCCCAGCAAGTGATAGCGGCGCAGGCGCCGATCCCGCATGAAAACAACGCCATATGCAGCGAGCGTGATCACACTTGTGACGACGCTCGCAATCGCAGAGCCTTCAAGCCCCAGCGCGGGGAAACCCCCATTGCCAAACACCAGTAGCCAGTTGCCCGCGATACCGATGAGCAACGCGATTGCGGTAATACCCAAGGCCCAGCGCGGCCTACCGAGGGCTGAAACGACGTTGCGGCATACTCCCGTCGCGACCGCCGGGATGAGCGCGAACAGCAATATGTCGAGGAATGCTCCGGCGCGCTCTGCCACTTTGAGATCTTGCCCGCAAAAGCGCAGGATCACTTCTCCCTTGGCGAGAAGCAACATGAACGGCAGGCTCGCAAGGATGGACAGCCAGATTGCCATCCGAAAGGAACGCCGCACTTCACGCACCGCATGAGACTTGCTGCCAAGCTCAGCCGCAATGATCGGTGCGCAAGCCCCGGTCAGCCCGATGAGGCCCCAAAGCACGAGGCTCATCAAGAATACGCCCAACGTTGCCGCTGCGAATTCAACCGTGCCAAGCCGCGCAACGAACATCACGTCGATGGCGTAGACGCCCATCTGCAACAGGTTCGCGCCAACAATCGGCAAAGCCAGCCCGACCATCGCCAGCACTTCGGCACCCCACATGCCCTTCCGGTGCGCCCTCACGCTTTCGTTTAAGATCACCTGTTCCTGCATCCCGGCGGGATAGCGAATTGAGCGCGGCACGACTAGGACCATTGCGTGTAACCTTTTCGCGGTGACGCGCGAAATCAATGCATGAGAGCAAATGATTGCAGATGATGTCACGCTGGCGCGATTGATGGCGCTATCACAGGGCGGGGATAAAGCCGCCTACCGCACGCTCTTGTGCGAATGCCAGATGTGGCTGAAACGCTACTTCGCCCGGCGGATTGCTCCTGCGATGATTGACGATCTTGTGCAGGACACGTTGGTTTCGGTCCACCGCAAGCGCGCGAGTTTTGATCCGGCCAGACCATTCCTGCCTTGGCTGGCGGCCATTGCGCGCTACCGCTGGATCGATCAGCTGCGGCGTTCTTACCGCGCGAATGAGGAGGCTCTGGATGATAATCTGTCGGTTGATCCCACCGGCAACGCCGTCATCGCGCGGATCAGCATCGAACGTCTGCTCGGCATGCTGCCGAAGGGGCAGGCCTCGGCGATCCAGCTTGTGAAGATCGACGGCCTCTCCGTGAGCGAAGCTGCGGCGCGCAGTGGCCAATCAGAGCCGCTGATCAAAGTGAATGTTCATCGCGGCCTGAAGCGTTTGGCCGCGCTGATCGAGAAGGATTGAAGATGAGTAAGGCATTCGACATCGACACATTGGTTGACGATTTGAAACCGGTGCGGGTGCTAAAGTCTTGGCATGCGATGGCGCTCGCAGCTGCCGCAACTTTGATTGCGTCTGGTTTGGTGATTTACCATTTCGGGCTGCGCGCTGATCTTGCGCAGGGCATCATCATCCCCATGGTTCTCTTGCGCGGCGGAGCGCTTTTGCTCCTTGGCGTGGCGTCCCTGCTCGCGGCAGTGAACACAGGTCGACCCGCCGTGGGCCGAGAAACAGGCAGCAGTGGCTGGCGCTGGTCACTCGCGATGGCGGCATTGTTTCCATTGAGCGCTCTGTTGCTCTGGATGCAAGGGGAAGCGGTTACCCTCGCAGACCTTCATGCAACGATTGGCATATACTGCCTTTCAATTGGAGGGGCGGCGGCACTCCTCATCGGCACGGCACTTACTTTATGGCTACGCAGGGGGGCCCCTACGTCGCCACATCAGGCCGGATGGCTCACAGGGCTAGCAGCAGGCAGCCTTGGCACCTTTGCATTCAGCCTGCACTGCCCGTTGACCGGCATCTATTATATCGGTCTCTGGTACAGCCTGACGGTAGCGCTTTCCGCCATCATCGGCCGCATCTTCGTGCCCCAGCTCATCCGTTGGTAGTGCTGGCGATTATGAACAGCAGCAAACACGATATTCAGACCGGCGAAAGCGGACGTCGCCTAGATCGGAATCGTGCCCGCACAGTCCGTGCTACAGGGTGCAAATGGAGAGTAAGATGGCGTTTTTGTCCAAAGCTACTTTGATGATTGCAGGTGCTGCTACGCTCGCCGCGTCGACCCCTGCTTTGGCCCAATCTCGTGATTATGGGCGCAGTGATCGCGGCGACGGCGGGGTTGGTGCATTGATCGTCGGCGCGCTCGTGATCGGCGGGATCGCTGTTGCCGCAAGCTCTGCCAGCCGAAATCGCGGCGGCCAATATGGTCGCAATGATGGCTATGATGGTCGCGACGGATATCGCCGCCAATGGCATCACCACCACGATCATGGCTATGATCGCGGGTACGACAATCGGGGTTATGACAACCGCGGCTATGATCAGCGCGGGTACGATAATCGTGGATACGACAATCGCGGATATGACCAACGCGGATATGATAATCGCGGTTATGACAACCGCGGCTACGACCAACGTGGAGGCGGACGTGACTATGATCGGGACGGCGACAACCGCTAGCTTCTGATCAAGTTGCGCCAATTTAGGCCGGGCATTTGGGTGAACAGCACCTGCCTGCCCGGCCTTTTTGTGCCTTTAGTTGACCTTGCCCCCTCCCCGCCCCTTCGCTAATCCCCGTCGCCATGAAACATGCTCTCAACATCACCCGCGCCCAGAATTTTGCCGAATGGTATCAGGAGGTCATCACCCAAGCCGATCTTGCCGAGGAAAGCGGGGTGCGCGGATGCATGGTGATCAAGCCGTGGGGCTACGGCATCTGGGAGCGCATCCAGTTTCTCATGGACCGCCAGATCAAGCTAGCCGGCGTTGAGAATTGCTACTTCCCCTTGTTCATTCCGCTGTCTTACTTTGAGAAGGAGGCCGATCATGTGGATGGGTTTGCCAAGGAAATGGCGGTCGTCACCCATCACCGCCTGATCGCGGATGGCAAAGGCAAGCTTGTGCCCGATCCCACGGC
>JBJOLA010000228.1:0-4215 GCA_046045815.1 Pseudomonadota bacterium | reverse complement strand
AGAAAGTCCGCGAACAACTGCTGCAGCACAATGTTGTGGTGGAATCGCTTTCGGGCGATGTGCAGGATGTGGAAGTCTCCTCGCAAACCAAAGTTGGCCTTGATACGTTGATTGAGAAGATCCAGCTTCAGGCTGAACTTTCTGAACTCACCGCCAATCCGGACCGTGCGGCAGAGGGCAGCGTGATCGAAGCCAAGCTCGACAAGGGCCGCGGTCCGGTTGCGACGATCCTCGTGCAGCGCGGCACTCTGCGGACCGGAGATATCTTTGTCGTCGGCACCGAAAGTGGCCGGGTGCGCGCAATGGTCAATGACAAAGGTCAGCAGATCAAGGAGGCGGGCCCGTCTATGCCGGTCGAAGTACTCGGCCTTGGCGGTGTGCCATCGGCAGGGGAAACGCTGTCGGTGGTCGAAAGCGAGGCTCGCGCACGTGAAGTTGCCAGCTACCGCGCCGATGTCGCCACGGCGAAGCGGACCGGCGGCGGCCCTGCCAGCCTTGAAGCAATGTTCTCCGCGCTCAAGGAAAAGCAGGCGCAGGAATATCCGCTTGTCGTCAAAGGCGATGTGCAAGGTTCGGTCGAAGCGATTGTATCAAGCCTCAACAAGATTTCGAACGATGATATCAAGGTCCGTGTGCTCCACGCAGGCGTTGGTGGCATCACCGAAAGCGATGTTTCCTTGGCCGGTGCCAGCGGCGCACCGATCTTGGGATTCAATGTTCGTGCCAACGCCAAGGCGCGCGAGATTGCCGAACGGCAGAAGGTCGCGCTCAAATATTATGACGTGATCTATGATCTGCTCGACGATATTCGCGCCGGCATGATCGGCCAGCTCGGGCCGGAATATTTCGAAACGGTGGTTGGCCGCGCCGAAATCCGCGAAGTCTTCTCGGCTGGCAAGCACGGCAAGGCAGCTGGTCTGCTCGTCACCGAAGGCTATATCAAGAAGGCGCTCCGTGCCCGCGTTACGCGTGACGACGTCATCATCTACACCGGGTCAATCGCATCGCTGCGCCGGTTCAAGGATGATGTCCCCGAAGTCCGCGCTGGTCTGGAATGCGGCGTCACACTTGAGGCGACAACAGATATCAAGGCGGGTGACTTCCTCGAAACGTTCGAAGTTGAGGAGCGGGTTCGGGTTCTCTAATGCAATGCGTTTGTAATTTTACGACATAAAGTCCATCACCCCCGAGCGGGCGCAACGGGCGTCCGTAAGGGAGGTGATTTATATTGAAATTGGAACCGTGATAGCATTGGTTTTCGGTGTCGCGATGTTCATCGTCGCGCTTATCGGACTTGTGGTGAAGCTCATTGAGCTCAGCCGGAAGTAACCTGTGCGGGGCTCAATGCAGGAACATTGAGCCCCATACAATTTGAGCCCGGACGCAGGAACGCCCGGGCTCTGGAAATGATATTATTGAAATCGCTGCCGTGATGTAAGTTGCATAGCCGAAAATATACAAGAAAGCAATATGAAACCAGCTGCACCCGAAACCCGTTCCGTCCGTCTCCTCCGCGTGGGGGAGCAGGTGCGTCATGTGTTGGCGGAAATTCTGGCGCGCGGGGATGTGCATGATGAGACACTTTCCCGGCACATGGTCTCGGTTACCGAAGTGCGGATGTCCCCCGATCTGCGCCACGCGACGGTGTTTGTGAAGCCGTTTTTGGGCCATGCGGAAGCGGATGTGATTAAGGCATTGCGGACCAATACCGCCTATCTGCAAAGCGAAGTCGCGCGGCGGGTGAACACCAAATATGCGGCCAAGCTGAAATTCCTCGCTGACGATAGTTTCGACGAGGGCACCCACATCGACAAATTGCTCCGCGCGCCCAAAGTGGCGCTGGATCTTGAAAAAGACGGCTGATGTCTGACCTCTACGTCCCGCTAAGCGATGGGGAATTGTCGCTGGTCCCACTGTGTGAGGAGCACCGGGAGTTCCTGCGTTCGGCGTGTGACGAAGACAGCGAAATATGGGAAATCTATCCGGTCTCCTACCGCGCCGCGCATTTCGATCCCAATTTCAACTTGATGCTGCTCGGTTTCGGCGCGCGGAGGCCCTATGCCATTTTCCAGGGCGAAGAGATTGTCGGCATGACCGCTTGGCTCGAACACGGGTTGCCCGGACATTCAATTGAGATCGGCAACAGCTACATCGCGCCAAGGCTGCGCGGCACCGGCTTCAACACGCGCCTGAAGAAGCTGATGCTCGATCATGCCTTCGCCTGCGGCCTAATGCGGGTAGCGTTCAAAGTTGATTCCATCAACAAACGCTCCCAAGCCGCCGTACTCAAACTCGGCTGCACGCAAGAAGGCGTCATGCGTGCCGAACGCGTCACTTGGACCGGGCGCATCCGGCACACCGTCCTGTTTTCAATCCTCGCCGATGAATGGCGCGCCCTTAACGCTTGACCGGCTGAGCCGCACGCCAATCTTGCACTGCCTTCAATGTGTTCGCCACGTGGTTGCGGTAATCCATCTCGCTATGGGCGTAGATCACCTGACCGTTCGGTGCGATCACATAGGACGTGCGGTTTGACACGCCAAGCAGCGGCAGCTTGGCATCATAGGCCTTGATGATCGCAGGCGTCGCGACTGCGACAGGGAATTTGTTGCTGCACTCCTTGACCGAAAACAGCGTCAGCTTTTCGATCTTATCGGCCGAAATGCCCACAACGCTGGCGCCCGCTTTCTGGAACTCGCCAATTTGATCGGCAAAGGCATGGGCCTCAAGCGTGCAACCTTTGGTGAAAGCGGCCGGGTAGAAATAGAGGACGACTGGCCCTTTTTTTAGCGCTTGCGCCAGGCTGAACTGAAATGGTTTCCCCGCCAATGCAGCTGGTGTCGTGAAATCTGCGGCCTTCGCACCTGGCTTCAAAGCGGCAAATGCTGGGGTCCCAAATATGATAAGCGCAAGAGCAGTGGACAGTTTAAGAGTTTTGGACATTGGAGCGATCCTTTCCGGGAATGGCAAACATGATAGCCCAACGCGCGCTGCCGTCAAAGGGTTGTCGGGATCCGCATCGTCACAGGCCGTCTCCGCACGCGCGCCACGTGACCCCGACAGCGAACTGCCTACCCCATTGACCAAACAGTAGATCGCGGGCCGCTATGAGCCATTTCTGGCCGCGCGTTGCACCAGTGCGAAAACCGGCAGGCCGCTGAGCAATAGCACCAGGCTCCACGCGCTTGGCCCCACCCCTGCCCCCCACAGCGTCCAGAGTGCAAAGCCCGCAGCGATGGTGGCCATTACGCGACTGACCTTCAGTCTGATCGCTGCAACCGATATGCCAAAATAGAGGAACAAAGTCACCGAAGTTGAGAGTAACGCCATAAAGGCGAATGCGTTGCCCATCGACTGCGCACTGTTCATCAACACGAGGATGGTGGTGAGAATGCTCGACCCGACCAGTGCGCGCACCGGGGTCCCTGCCGCGTTGGTTACGCCGAACCATTTCGGAAACCCCCCAGTACGCGCGAGGCTGAGCGGAACCGCACCCTGCAACAATGTCATCCCATTAAGCGCGCCAATCGCGCTAACCGCAGCAAACAGCGCGATGAAAAGCGATGGCCCTCTGTCCCAGTATATCGCAACGAAATCAGCGAAGGGCGCAGGGGACTTTGCCGCCATTGCTGCGGGCAGGAGCAGCGAAATGCCGGAACAAGCGATCAGATAGAGGAAACCAGTGATCCCGGCGCCAAGCATCGTGGCACGCGGCACGGTGACATTGGCATTCTCAACATTGTCACACGCGAGTGACGCAGACTCAAAGCCGACCAATGCCCAAAGCGAAAGTGCCGCCGCGCCGCTTACTGCGCCAATCGAAAGCGCGTTCGCGTGGAACGGCGCAAGCGAAGCGCCGCCGCTCTTGCTCGCCACACCCGCAACAAGCACGACAACGACCAGCAGCGGCACGAGCTTGATGATCGTCGTCACGATCTGCATCCCGCCTGCCGCGCGTGCACCGCGCAGGTTGATGAGCGTCGTTGCCCAGACTAAACCAACCGCTGCAACCGCCGTCGCACCAGGCACCGCGCTGAGCGTTGGAAAGAAAATGCTGAGATAGCTGACCGCCGCCGTCGCAATTGCCGCGTTGCCGATCCAGACCGATATCCAGTAACTATAGCCGATCAGGAAAGCGGTTCGTGGCCCGAACGCGGCGAAAGTATATCCGTAAGGCCCATCCGCATCCGGCAATGCCCGCGCCAACCGACCAAG
>JBJOLA010000215.1:0-6859 GCA_046045815.1 Pseudomonadota bacterium | reverse complement strand
CTCAACATGCAACCCAAAGCGATGATGATCACGGGCCTGGTCATTGCTGTACCGGGGCTGGTGCTCAACGCGTTCAGTGGATCATTGTTCGGGATAGCGACCGCCTATGCGCTTTCGTCGGTCGGCTTCGGTTTCACCCGGCCGGCATTCACGGCGGGATCATCTCTCGCGGTCGGCAGGCGGCTTCAGGGCGTGGTTGCAGGGCAGGTGACTTCGATCAATGGCAGTTCGTTCGTTCTTGCGCCAACGATCGGCGTCGGTCTGTATGAGGTTTGGCACCCCTTGCCCTATCTCACGGCGGCGGCGGCAATTTCATTGCTGATTCCCTATGCACGGATCAAGCTTCGGGCTGACAAGATCGATTCCTGATTTAGCGCAAGCCGAGCCGGAAGTTCCGTGGCCACGCCAACCAGTTCCATCATGACGCTGCAAAAGGGCGCGACTGTTAATCAATTGTTAAGTAAATCAACAGCATAGGCGCTGCGGGATATCTAATCGAAGCTCCCCTATGTTTCGGTCAAGTAAGGGTCTATCGGCGACCAAACGGCATTAAACCGCGATGGATTGTGGTTTATCGCTTGCGCCGAATCAGATTCGATGCCAGAGCGATATTGGGAGTTTTACTATTTAAGGGAATTATAAAATGAGCATTCGTAAAGCAGCAATGGCAGCGATCGTCGCCGCTTCGATGGTTGTCGTTCCAACCGTCGCGCAGGCAGCATCGGCCAATCAGACTGCCGTGAGCAAGCTCTCGGTACGTTCGGCACCGCAGGTTCGCGGTTCCAAGGAAAGCAATCTGCATGGCGGCAGCGTAGTCATCGCTCTGCTCGCAGCGGCAGCAGTGATTGCAGGCATCGTCGTTGCAGCCAACGGCACCAGCAAGCCAAAGAGCCAATAGGCTTTTCGCAAAACTGATTTAGAAGAGGCGGTCATTTTGGCCGCCTCTTTTTTTATCCCTATCATTTTTGAATGATGTGTTTTTTGCCGCACGAACTGGCGTAGCGTCTGACGTATCGCGCAAGTGTAGCTTTGCAGAATGTGTGATGGCAGCTAAGATCAGTGCCAGACGATTTTGGAGCAAGTGCCATGACAATGAATGTTGTTTTTGCCGGAGGATGCTTTTGGTGCACCGATGCGGTGTTTCAGGGAATCGCTGGCGTCGTGTCCGTGGAAAGCGGCTATATCGGCGGGCATGTCGAAAACCCGACATACAAGCAGGTTTGTGGCGGTGACACGGGGCATGCCGAAGCCATTCGGGTCACATTTGACCCACAGATCATCGGCATCGCGGACCTTTTTGACATTTTCTTTGCCACGCATGATCCGACCCAGCTTAACCGCCAGGGCAATGACATCGGCACCCAATACCGATCAGCAATATTCCCCCGCGACGCAGACCAAGAAGCCGACGCGCGTGCGGCAATCGCAAGGGCTCAAACGGATTGGCCATCCCCCATCGTCACAACGATTGAACCACTGTCCACATGGCATCCCGCCGAAGACTATCATCAGGATTATTGGGACGGCGAAGGCCAGCGCAATCCATATTGCCTCGCCGTTATTCCACCCAAACTTGCCAAGCTCCGCAAGGGCTATGCTGAGCGGCTGAAGGATTAGGTCGCCGCGCGGCGCAGGCGGTCGTTGATCGCTATGCCGAGCCCCGTCTTCGGCACGGGGGCAATCGCAATCCGGGGTTGCGGCGCAGCATCGGCCTGATGGAGACACAAGAAAAGCGCAGCAGCAGCTTCTGTCAAATCGCCGCCGCGCGATAGCGTCAAGTCGCCAGAAATGTCGCCAAATCCGATAAGATATTCCCCCGTCTCGGCGAACTTTGCATTCAGTCTGAGAGGCTTTGAAGGCGCATAATGGCTTGCCAATTGGCCTGGCGCTTCGATCCCGCCGCCAGTCTCCAATGCAAGACCAAGATCAACCGGGCCAGGCCGCAGGAGCCGTAACGCACCATCTTCACCGAGGGCAATGATGCTTGATTCAATGCCCACCGCGCAACTCCCCGCGTCAAGGATCAGCGGAATTCGTCCATGGAGGCTATGCAACACATGTTCGGCGCGCGTTGGGCTGATTGACCCGCTGGCATTCGCAGACGGGGCCGCAAGGGGCTTGTCACACGCGGTCAGTAACGCGCGCATCGCCGGATGGGCAGGCACCCGTATCGCGATTGTCGATAGCCCTGCGGTGACGAGACTGGCAATTTCGCTGTCAGGCCGCGCGGGCAGCACCAACGTGAGGGGACCCGGCCAATATGCCTTGGCCAATTCTCGCGCCTTGCCGTTGAATTCTGCAATCCGTTCTGCCGCCGCCAGATCGAGCACATGCACGATCAGAGGATTGAAACTGGGGCGTCCCTTCGCCTCATAAATGCCCGCGACTGCCGCCCCATCTGTGGCATCGGCCGCGAGTCCGTACACTGTTTCAGTGGGCACCGCGACACATTGACCTTCCCGGATCAGGGATGCCGCTTCTGCGATCGCAGCCTCGCCGTAGGGGCGGACAATCGTTTCAAAGAGGGGGTTTGAGTGGGGCACGTCTGCGGGCTATAGCGCGGCCAATATTTCCGCAAGGTGCAGGACCCGAAACAGATGACTTATGCCGCCCCGATTGCCGAACAGCGCTTTGTGTTGGAAACCATAACCCGCATTGCTGAGCTCGCGGCGACGGACAGGTTTGCGGCGGCGTCACCGGACATGGTCGATGCGATCCTTGAGGGAATGGGCGCGTTGGCGGAGGGTGAATTCGCCCCACTCAACCGCATTGGAGATACAGATCCGCCGCGCTGGGCGGATGGCAACGTCACAATGCCACCGGGGTTCAAACAAGCGTACAATGCTTATGTTGAGGGCGGCTGGGGCGCGCTGGACGGCCCCGAAGCTTTTGGTGGGCAAGGACTACCCTTTTCGCTCGCGACCATCGTTCTCGAGGATATGGGGACCGCTAACATGGCGTTCAATCTGTGTCCGATGCTCACCGTCGGTGCGATTGAGGCGATTGCCAAACATGGCAGCGATGAACAGCGCGCAATTTACTTGCCAAAACTGGTCACCGGCGAATGGACGGGCACGATGAACCTGACGGAGCCACAAGCCGGGTCGGACGTCGGCGCGCTTCGCACGACCGCGACGCCAGTTGGAGATGGCTCCTATCTGATCAAGGGCACCAAGATTTACATCACTTTTGGTGAACATGATCTGGCGGAAAATATTATCCACCTCGTTCTCGCGCGAACACCTGGCGCTCCCGCTGGCACCAAGGGGATATCCCTGTTCCTCGTTCCCAAAATGCGCCCCGATGGCAGCCGCAATGATCTGCGCTGCGTATCGATTGAACATAAGCTCGGGATCAATGCCTCGCCCACCTGTGTGATGTCTTACGGAGACGATGACGCCTGCACCGGCCATCTGATCGGCCCGGAAATGGGCGGCATGCGCGCGATGTTTACGATGATGAACAACGCGCGGCTAAACGTCGGTCTGCAAGGGGTGCAGATTGGTGAGCGGGCGGCGCAGCAGGCGATTGCGTTCGCACGGGAACGGATTCAATCCGCACGCGCGGGTGGAGAAACACCTGCACCAGTCGCGATCATCGAGCATCCCGATGTCCGGAGGATGCTGCTGCGGATGAAGGCACTGACACAGGGCGCGCGGGCGCTCAATTACTATGCGGCGGGGATGGTGGACCGGGCGAACTTGGGCGTTGATGGCGCCAAAAACCGCCTCGATCTGGTAACGCCGCTGGCCAAAAGCTGGGGGACGGAGGTCGGGTGTGAAGTCGCTTCGCTCGGCATTCAGGTGCACGGCGGAATGGGCTTCGTCGAGGAGACCGGTGCGGCACAGCATTACCGGGATATCCGCATTGCACCAATCTATGAAGGCACCAATGGCATCCAGGCCGCCGATCTGGTCGGTCGCAAATTGACCGGAGATGGTGGCGCGGGAATGGCGGCGCTGATCGCAGACATTCGGGCTGAGGCAAAGGATGCAGGCTTGATCGCGCTGGTTGATGCTGTGGACCAAGTCGGCAAATGGATGCTTGCCGCCAGCGTCGACGACCGCCTCGCCGGAAGCGCGCCGTTCCTGACGATGGTCTCGGTCGCAACGGCGGGCTGGCTGATGGAGCGCCAGGCACGGGTTGCTGGCGAGCGCATCGCAGCGGGGATCGGCGATCCGATTTTCCTGAAGGCAAAAGAAGCCGTTGCGCACTATTTCTTGCGGACCATCGTGACGGAGGCCTTGGCACATCAGCGTGCGGCCATCGCTGGTGCTGCGGCGCTTTACACGCTGTCGGCAGAAGAACTCGCTGCCTGATCGTGCGCCGCCTGGCCCTTCTTTCGGTCTTGCCGGTACTGATCGCAGCGCGTGGCCCGAATGCGGCGACTCAGGCGTCATTGTTGGCACTGCAAGCAATTGATCTGCAGGTTGCCACAATTGCCCAACGGCTTGCGACCCGCGGAGGCGATTTATGCCGCGATAAGATCGGCTGGACGGGCATCGTCGTACACGATCTCGCTGAATATGAGCGAGATGCTGCGTCGGCACGTATTGCTTTCGGTCTCGATAGTGGCGTGGCGGTCTCGGTAATCGTTGCTGGTAGCCCCGCAACCAAGGCAGGCTTGCGACCTCGGGATAAGATCATCTCCATCGGCGGCAGCGTGGCGAACGGTGCTGATGCGGTGCGCGATCAGCTCGACGGTTTGAAACCGACTACTATAGCCGCCGAGCGCGCAGGGGAAGCGCTGAACTTTACTGTAGCGCCAACGCCGGGCTGTGCGTCCCGCGTGATCGCGATACCGAGCCGGAAGCTAGATGCGGGTGCTGACGGCAAAACCGTCCGCATTCGGACAGGCGTTGTCGGAGAGGCCGCCGATGATGATGAGCTTGCCTTCGTGATCGCCCACGAAATGGCGCACAACATCCTCGGGCATCCCGCCCTACTTGACCGGATCGGGCGCCGCGCGTCGACGATACGCCCTACCGAAGTTGCAGCGGATCAGCTGGGTGTCAGGTTGCTTAAGCGCGCGGGATATGATCCCCACGCCGCCGCGCGTTTCTGGGCGCATTTCGGCAAGAAGGTAGACGCAGGCATTTTTTCTGACGGCACCCACCAAGGCACCAAAGACCGGGTTCGGACGTTGGAAGCCGCCGCAATTGCTTTGACGCAATAATATTGCTTGAGGCTTGAGATTCCGGCGCTAGTCTCAGGCACAAAGCAACTATCAGGGGAGTTACGCGCGCCGTGACCAATGACACCGTTCAAAAGACATTTCTTGGCCATCCGACGGGCCTGTTCGTGCTGTTCTTTGCCGAAATGTGGGAACGGTTTTCCTATTACGGCATGCGCGCCCTACTGATCTTTTATCTGACCAAGCATTGGCTCTATTCGGATCAGAAGGCGAGTTTGATTTATGGGGCCTATACGGCGCTTGTCTATATCACACCGGTGGTTGGCGGCTATCTCGCCGATCGCTACCTTGGCCAGCGCAAGGCGGTGCAATTTGGTGCTGTGCTGCTGATTATCGGCCATAGCTTGATGGCCGTGGAAGGGGATGGCGGCCAGAATAGCGCCTCGATCAATATATTTTGGCTGGCGCTTGCATTCATCACAGTTGGTGTTGGCTTTTTGAAGGCGAATATTTCGGTGATCGTCGGCCAGCTCTATCCGCGAACCGATGTGCGGCGCGATGCGGCTTACACAATCTTCTATGTGGGCATCAATCTGGGCGGCGCGCTTGGCGCACTGCTCTGCGGCTATCTTGGGGAAACTTACGGCTGGTCATACGGATTTGGTGCTGCAGGTGTCGGGATGTTGGCAGGGCTCATCGTTTTCGTGTGGGGCAAGCCGCTGTTGATGGGCAAGGGAGAGCCGCCGGTTCCGGCGCGACTGGCTCAACCGGTTGCGGGCCTGAAGCTGGAATGGATGCTCTACCTTGCAGGACTGATCGCTGTCGGTCTTGTCTGGGTGCTGATCCAGAACCAGGCGTTTGTCGGCACTGTGCTTGGCGTGTCGGGCGCGATACTGGTTGGCTATGTGTTGTGGACCGCCGTTTTCAAGCTGGTGCCAGAGGAGCGGGATCGCATCCTTGGGGCGTTGTTTCTGATCCTGGGCTCTATCCTGTTCTGGGCATTGTTTGAACAAGCAGGCTCCTCGCTCAATCTTTACACAGACCGCTATGTTGACCGCCAAGGTGTTCCCGCATCTGTGTTCCAGTCAATCAACTCAATCTATATCGTGTTGCTTGGTCCGGTATTCGCCGCACTCTGGATGTGGCTTGGGAAGCGAGGTATGGAGCCTTCCGCGCCAGCAAAATTCGGTTTGGCGCTGATCCAGCTTGGCTTCGGGTTCCTCGTTCTCGTCCTCGGCGCGTCTTCGGGCGTTGCAACGCCGGTACTTTTCATCTTCCTGATATACCTGCTTCACACCACGGGCGAACTGTGCCTGTCTCCGGTTGGATTGTCGGCGATGAACCGGCTCTCCCCGGTCCATATGGCAAGCCTGATTATGGGAACCTGGTTCTTCGCGACAGCTTCGGGCAATTTCGCGGCGGGGTTGATCGCAGCCGCAACTGGCGCAGAAAGCGCGAGTGGTGAAACAGCGGGGCAGCAGACGGTGCTGGACGTCTATTCCACCGTGGGCTGGGTCGCGGTTGGGGCAGGTGTGGTCGTCATCTTGATCTCACCGTTCGTCAAGAAGCTGATGCACCTCGACACTCTTCGGGATGAGGTAGTGGAAACGGTGCACTGATGCGAACCGCACTATTGGGGCTTACGCTGGTTCTGGTGCTCGCCGCTTGCACCGCCACCACGCCCGCGCCCAAAGCCGCAGCAGCAAAGCCCACTGCCTCACCTGC
>JBJOLA010000290.1:0-3707 GCA_046045815.1 Pseudomonadota bacterium | reverse complement strand
TCACGGCGATTTTGCTTGGCGGCTTCGCGGGGCTTGCCCTCGACCGCTTCGATGCGGATGCCGTCTTCGGTCTCAGGATCATCGCCCTGAGTGCGCTTCAACGCATCGGCGAAGCGGCTGGCAACGCCGCGCGGGACTTCGAACAGCGTTTCTTCGCCGGTGATTCGTATCGCGCCAATGTCGCTCTTGGTGATATGGCCGCGACGGCAGAGCAGGGGAAGGATCCAGCGCGGATCTGCATTCTGACGGCGTCCGACATCCATCCGGAACCAGATAGTATCCTCAAAGCCCGCGCGCGGCCCATCAGGACGGGCAGGGCGCGCGTCCGAGTCGAGCATTTCCTCAATCGCGGGCATTTTGGAACGGTGCGCTTGGACCAGCGCAATTGCGATATCTTCGGGTGATTTTTCAGCGAGCAGGCGGGTGGCGAGCTCGCGATCTTCATCGTCTGCCTCAATCGGTGCGAGCAATTGGCCGAGCAGACGCTCACGGTCATTGCGGCGGATGTCGGCGGGAGTCGGCGCATTGATCCACTGCGCTTCGATCCGGGCACCGCGCAGCATCATTTCAACGCGCTTACGGCGGGGGTAGGGGACGATCAGAACCGCCGTGCCCTTTTTGCCCGCGCGACCGGTGCGACCTGAACGGTGCTGCAAACCTTCCGCGTCACGGGGAAGCTCAACATGGATCACCAGTGACAGGGTTGGCAGATCAATGCCACGCGCGGCAACATCAGTAGCGACGCAGACCCGTGCCCGGCGATCCCGCAGCGCTTGAAGTGCGTGGTTGCGTTCCTGCTGGCTATGTTCGCCTGACAGCGCGACTACGTTGAAGCCGCGTTCGGTCAGGCTGGCATGGAGGTGACGGACGTTGTCTCGCGTTGCGCAGAACAGCATCGCCGATTCCGCCTCGTGGAAGCGCAGCAGGTTGACGACGGCATTTTCGATTTCGGACGGGGCGACGGTAACGGCTTGATAGCTTATATCGCCGTGTCCGCGATCTTCACCAACGGTTGAGATGCGTAGCGCATCCTTTTGATAACGCTTGGCAAGTGCGACAATCGGCTTGGGCATCGTTGCCGAGAACAGCATCGTCCGCCGACCTTCAGGCGTGGCGTCTAGAATTTCCTCCAGATCTTCGCGGAAACCCATGTCGAGCATCTCATCGGCTTCGTCGAGGACGGCAACCTTGAGGGCAGACAGATCAAGCGCGCCGCGTTCCAGATGATCGCGCAAGCGGCCCGGCGTGCCGACAACAATCGTCGCGCCGCCGCCAAGGTTGCGCCGTTCCTTCGAAGCATCCATCCCGCCAACGCAGGTGGCAACGCGCGCGCCAGCCTTGCCATAAAGCCAGATGATTTCGCGGCTGACTTGGAGCGCGAGTTCCCTTGTTGGGGCAATGATCAGTGCCAATGGCTTGAGCGTGAAGGGACATTTCCCATGCTCGTCGATCAGCTCGCTCGCCATTGCGAGGCCGAAGGCAACAGTTTTCCCCGATCCGGTTTGCGCGGAAACGATCAGATCGCGCCCCAATGCTTCGGGTTCGAGGACGGCAGATTGAACCGGAGTGGGCGCGGAATAGTCACGCGCGGAGAGCGCTTCGGCGAGAAGCGGTGGCAATGTTGAGAAGGGCATGGGCGCTCCCATAGGCTTAAAAGCCCAAAGAGCAAGGATATTAGGGATGCCGGAGAGTGTCCGCTTATCCTGAGTAGCCATTGAGTTCATCGAAATGGCCTATCGAAGGGCCCTTAGATACAGGTCTTCGACAAGCTCAGCCCTTACTCAGGATTAGCGGATTAACCTCCGCGTTGTTACCCCAGCACGCCATCATGGAGCCGCACGACACGGTCCATCCGCGCAGCGATGCGTTCGTTGTGGGTGGCGATCAGCGCGGCGCTGCCTTCCTCGCGGACGAGGCGGAGAAATTCATCCAGCACAATGTCAGCAGTCGCCTCGTCAAGGTTTCCGGTCGGTTCATCGGCGAGGATGAGCGCAGGCTTGTTGGCAAGACCACGGGCAACGGCAACGCGCTGTTGCTCGCCTCCTGAAAGCTGGCTTGGCCGGTGATCGAGTCTTTGGGAAAGCCCAAGCGCGCTGAGCAGACTGGCAGCCCGTTCGTGCGCGGCCTCTGTGCTCGCCCCCTGAATTAGTTGCGGCAGGATCACATTCTCCAACGCCGAGAAATCGGGGAGCAGGTGGTGGAATTGATAGACAAAGCCCAGCAACTCCCGCCGCATCCGGGTACGCCCGTCATTGTCCATCCGCGAGGCTTCCTCGCCCTTGATCCTGATCGAACCGGTGAACCCGCCTTCAAGCAGCCCAACCGCCTGAAGCAAGGTAGATTTTCCAGACCCCGACGGGCCAAGCAGCGCAACAATCTCCCCCGCGCCGACGGTCAGATCCACCCCACGCAAAACCTCAATCGTTATATCACCTTGCGTGAAGCTGCGCTTAAGCCCTGTGATCGAAACCGCGTCACTCATAGCGCAGTACCTGCACCGGGTCGGTGCTTGCAGCCTTGAACGATGGGTAAAGCGTGGCGAGGATTGTCAGCACCAGCGCCATCACGACGATCCCGATCACCTGCAGCGGGTCCGTTTTGGCGGGTAGCTCGGTCAGAAAGCGGATCGAGGGGTCCCATAATTGCTGGCCCGTGATGAACTGGATGCCGTTGACCATCGACTGTCGGAAAAACAGGATGATGAAACCCAGCAGGACGCCAGCGCCGATGCCGAGCGCGCCAATGGAAATGCCGACGCTCATGAATACCCGGATCAGGCTCGCCCGGGTGGCACCCATTGTCCGGATGATCGCGATGTCCCGCGTTTTGGCGCGCACGAGCATGATCAGCGAGGACAATATGTTGAATGCGGCGACAAGGATGATCAGCGAGAGGACGACAAAGGATACTACCCGATCCACTGCAAGCGCCTCGAACAATGAGGCGTTCATCGTCCGCCAATCGGCGACTACGCCCTTATCCCCCACCTTGGCGGCGAGCGGCGCGAGGATCGGTCCGACCTGATCGGCATCGACGGTTTGAATTTCGACCATGCCGACAGCATCGCCGAGCAGCAGCAAGGTTTGGGCATCTTCAATCGGCATGATCACGAACGCTTTGTCATAATCGTAGACGCCAATCTCAAAAATCGCCGCGACCTTGTAACTGACGATGCGGGGCATCGAGCCAAACGGTGTCGTCTGCCCGTCTGGCGAGATCAGACTGATATTCCCACCGACTTGTGCGCCGAGCGCGTCGGCCAGACCCTTGCCAATTGCGACATTGTTGCTGCCTGGCACAAGGTCTGCAAGATTGCCGACTAAAACCTTGTCCTTGATGGAAACATTGTTGCGAATGTCTTCCACGCGCATCCCTCGCGCCAGAACACCCTCTACACGCCCCTGGAAGCTCGCCATGAGGGGTTGTTCGATCAACGGGGTGGCAGAGGTCACACCCTTGGTCCGTTGGGCCTCTGCGACGATCTGACGCCAATCTGGAAGGCGCCCGCCATAGCCCTGCACAACCGCGTGCCCGTTCATCCCCACGATCTTGTCAAACAGCTCCGCGCGAAATCCATTCATGACGCTCGTCACGACAATCAGCGCCGCGACCCCGAGCATCACCGCAAACAGGCTAATGCCCGCGACAAGGAAGATGAACCCTTCTCCGCGGCCTGGGAGGAGGTAACGTTTTGCGATCATGCGTTC
>JBJOLA010000134.1:0-6350 GCA_046045815.1 Pseudomonadota bacterium | reverse complement strand
CGCACATTCGGCGTCCGCGCCGGGTTCAAATTCTAATCCCAATGGCCAGTTTGATGGTCAATCGGGTCGCACGATAAGGGGGATCAGGGCCGCGTCTTTCGGGACGCGGCCCTTTTCTTTTTGTATATTCTGATGCCAAAGGCACGGAGAGGGAATTGAAATGGCAAATTTTGCAGGCGGGCAAACCGGCGCGGTTGGTAGCGACAGCAAGGCCCCGTTCGCGCTGGTCGCGGCGGTGGTGGCTCTGTTCTTTATCTGGGGCGGGCTGACCAGCCTCAACGATATCCTCATCCCCAAGCTGAAGGGCTTGTTCTCGCTTTCTTATACCGAAGCGATGCTCACCCAGTTTGCCTTCTTCATGGCCTATTTCATTGTCTCACTGCCGGCCGGTCATTTGATCGCGCGGGTGGGTTATCTCAAGGGCATCGTCATCGGCTTGGGCGTGATGGCGCTCGGCTGCCTGATGTTTGTGCCCGCATCGGGTTCGGGGATTTATGCCACCTTCCTTGCGGCGCTGTTCGTGCTGGCGGCGGGGATCACGATCCTGCAAGTGGCCGCCAATCCGCTGATCGCCAATCTGGGCAGCAGCGCCACATCGCACAGCCGGTTGACCTTTGCCCAAGCGTTCAATTCGCTGGGGACGACGATCTTCCCCCCGCTCGGTTCGGTGATCATCCTGGGCTCACTCGCCAAGGTTGATCCGACGACGCTTTCGGGCGCGGACTTGACGAATTTTCAGATCAGCGAGACGGCGGTGATCGGCCATGCCTATATCGGCATCGCGGCAATCCTGGCGGCGGTCGCGGCGTTCTTCTGGTGGCGGCGCGCACAGTTGCCCACCAATGTTGAGGCAGCAACCCGGCTTGGCGGCAGCTTTGGCCTGCTCAAATTGCCACGCCTCGGTGGCGGGGTCGCGTCGATCTTCCTCTATGTCGGGGCCGAAGTTTCGATTGGCTCCATGCTGGTCAATTATCTGTCTCAGGCGTCGATCATGGGCACGACCGAACAAGCCGCAGGCAAGATGCTCGCTTTCTATTGGGGCGGCGCGATGATCGGCCGTTTCATCGGCGCGGCGGCCCTCCGCATGTTTTCGCCGGGCAAAGTGTTGGCGACTGTGGCGTGCGGCGCGGCGGCGCTGGCGCTGATCTCGGGCGCGTCAACCGGCAGCTTCGCCGGATGGGCACTGCTCGCGGTTGGCCTGATGAACGCGATCATGTTCCCGACGATCTTCAGCCTCGGCGTCGAAGGCCTGGGGGATAAAACACCGCAAGGCTCGGGCCTGCTGTGCATGGCCATCGTCGGCGGCGCGATCATCCCGCTGATCGTCGGCAGTGTTGCAGATGCCACCAGCCTGGCGACGTCGCTCATCATCCCCGCTTTTTGTTATCTGCTGATCGCCACCTATGGCTGGTCAGCCCGTAAACCCGCTTGAAAGGACATACACCCATGCGTTTGATTACACTTCTCACCCTGACGACATTCCTCGCGACCCCGGCTTTTGCGGCACCTGCCCAAAGCCCCGAAGCGCGCGCCGCCGCCACGGAAGCGGCGATGACGGATGCTGAGCGGACAACGCTCACCCACGGTGTGATGGCGATGCCATTCCTCGGCCCAATGGACCTGCCCGCCGAAGCCGTGCTGGGTGCAGGCTATATTGCAGGCATCCCCCGGCTGGCTGTGCCTTCGCTCCGCGAAACCGATGCCAGCCTCGGCGTCTCTTACGTCATGGGCGTTCGAAAGGACGGCGCAACCGCGATGCCCTCGGGCATGGCGCTCGGCGCGACGTGGAACCCGGCGCTGGCCGAACGCGGTGGCGCGATGATCGGCAGTGAGGCCAAGGCCAAGGGCTTCAACGTGATGCTCGCAGGCGGCCAGAACCTCATCCGCGAACCACGTGGCGGCCGGACGTTTGAATATCTCTCGGAAGATCCATTGCTCTCCGGCACGATGGCGGGGGCGTCGGTCAAGGGTATCCAGTCCAACCATATCATTTCGACGATCAAGCATTTTGCGCTCAACAATCAGGAAACCGCGCGTAACTTCATTGACGTGAAGATCAGCGAAGCAGCCGCGCGGGAAAGCGATCTGCTGTCCTTCCAAATCTCAATTGAAAAGGGCAATCCCGGCTCGGCGATGTGTTCTTACAATCAGATCAACGGCGTTTATGCCTGCGATAATGATTGGCTGCTCAACAAGGTGTTGAAAAAGGATTGGGGCTGGAAGGGCTTTGTCATGTCCGATTGGGGCGCGGTGCCCAGCCTGAGCACGGCGATGCACGGCCTCGATCAGCAATCGGGCGCGCAGCTTGATCCCAAGGTCTTCTTGGATAAGCCCCTCGCCGAGGCAGCAGCGAAAGACCCTGCCACCAAAGCGCATCTTGCCGAGATGAACCGCCGGGTTCTCTATGCGATCTATGCGAACGGCGTCGATCAGCCCGCTGCCAAATCGGCGATAGATTTCAAGGCCAACGGCGATGTGGCAGAGGCGGTGGCAAAGGAAGGCATCGTTCTGCTGCGCAACCGCGGCAATGCCCTGCCGCTGGCTGCAACGGCAAAGAAGATCGTCGTGATTGGTGGCTATGCCGATACTGGTGTGCTTTCCGGCGCGGGTTCTTCGCAGGTCCACGGTGAAAAGGGCCCGGCACTCAACATATCGTTGGGGGGTGAAGGGCCATTTGCGGCCTTCCTCTCTCAGCAATATCACCGCTCATCGCCGCTCAAGGCGATGATGGCGCGCGCACCGCAAACCAAATTCATCTTCCGGGATGGCCGATATATCACCGATGCCGTGCAAGCGGCGAAGGGTGCAGATGTTGTCGTGGTCTTCGCAACACAGTGGACCACTGAAGGTCTCGATGTGCCCGATTTAAACCTTCCGGGCGGTCAGGACGGGTTGATTGCGGCGGTGGCCGCGGCAAATCCGAACACCATCGTCGTGCTTGAAAATGGCGGCCCTGTGATGATGCCTTGGGCCGATAAGACGGCGGCAATTCTTGAGGCTTGGTATCCCGGCGTGCGCGGCGGTGAAGCGATTGCATCTGTGCTATACGGCGATACCAACCCCTCTGGACGTCTGCCCGTTTCATTCCCGGCGAGCCTAGCACAATTGCCGCATCCGATGCTTCCGGGCAGCGATACGCTCGAGCCTGATTTTCAGGGACGCGCCAAGCCGGGCGAATCGCTTTCGGTGGATTATAATATCGAAGGATCCGACGTCGGTTACCGCTGGTTTGCACGCACGGGGGCAAAGCCAGCCTTCGCTTTCGGACATGGGCTTTCCTACACGAGCTTCGCCCATAGCGGCCTCAAACTGTCTGCGGGGAGCACGATCACTGCCACCTTCACCGTTAAAAATACGGGTGCCGTTGCGGGTGCGGATGTGCCGCAACTCTATCTCGTGAGCGCGGCGGGCAAGAAGACCCAGCGTCTCGCAGCGTTTGACAAGGTGATGCTGGCGCCGGGTGCGTCGAAGACCGTGTCGGTCTCGGTTGATCCGCGCCTGATTGCAGACTGGACCGACGGCGGCTGGCTCATCCGTGGCGGCAGCTATAGCTTCGCACTGGGAACGTCCGCAGCCGATCTCGGTCCGGTGGTGAGCACGAATATTGCGGAACGGCGGTTGAAACCCTGAACGGGCTTTCCCGCGTCGGTTAATCCGCGCGTGCCAAGGCGCCGGGGGGAATAAGTTTCCCCCGGAACCAATCGGCTAGTTCCTCCTCTGAAAGCTCACCGGCGGCCAGAGCGAGGACAGTCGCGACGGCATCATCGGGCGTAAACGCAATTTTCACCCCGTTGAGCACGAGGGACAGCCGCGCCAACACCCAAGCCGTGCGCTTGTTGCCGTCAACGAAAGGACCTGGGCACCTCCAAAAACCCCTCGCCAAACAAACCAGACTGCTTCATCCCCGTCTCCTGACCGAGACTGTTGAATCAGATCAGAGCCTGTTTGGCGAGGGGTTTTTGGAGGTGCCCAGCTGTATTTTTCTTGGCCATGGCGGGTTGCCACGCACCCATCAATGGTGCGACCAAAAGCATCACAATGTTCAGTTTGAACTTCATAAACCCTACCCCCCACACGCCTTGAACAATCCCAGCGTCCGTTCCCGCGCCAAATCGGCACTCGCTTCGTGATAATCTTTCCGCCGATCCGAGTTAAACCCGTGATTCGCATCATACACAAATATCTGCGCGGTCGGGTGAGCCTTGGCGATCAGGGCTTCGACGCCTTCCATCGGGATGCCTTGATCGTAGCGCCCGAAATGGCAGATCGTTGCGCATTTGGGGGCATCGTCGGCGAAGCGGTTGGGGACGTGGCCGCCGTAATAGCTGCTTGCCGCAGCAAGATCGTCGCTCAGCTGGGCGCAACGCCACGTCACGGAGCCGCCGTAGCAATAGCCGGTCATGAACACCGGGCCTTTATCCTTGAGCGCGTCAATGCAGGTCATCGCGTCGGCAATCGACTGATCCAGAGGGTGAAGTTCACGCGCGAGTTTGACCGCCTTCTCGAAATCCGGCCCGGTATAGTCGCACTCAAAGCCGGGGGCTTCCCGGTCGAACAGGGCGGGGGAGAGGACTTCATAACCATCCGCCGCATATTCATCGCACAGCTCGCGGATGTGATCGGTCACGCCGAAGATTTCTTGCACCAGCACGAGACCGCCCTTGCGCTCTCCCTCTGCGTCGGCGTGATAGAGGGCGATCTCCGCCCCGTCCGACATTTTCATGCGAATCATCCTGCCCATTTTGCTCTCCTTCTGCTTCGTGGCTTTGTGTCTTCCTGCGATAAAAAAGAAAAGGTTGGACTCGCACAAAGCCACAAAGCCACGAAAGAAGGAAGGGTGGGATTCAAACCCGTCTTGCATCGCAGCAAAATCATTGCTAGGCGCGCGGCGACTTTGATGGGGGCGTAAGCCCTCGCATTTCGTCGCTCAGTTTCAATTCCTTCCTTGGGGACATTTCACGCGTGGAGAATTCCGGCGGCATACAGGCTAGTCTGGCGGGGCGTTATGCAACCGCACTGTTCAGCCTTGCCCAAGACAAGAAAGCAATCGACGGGGTTAGCGCAAGCTTGGCCTCGCTCGGCAAAGCGCTCCGCGACTCGGGCGACTTCAAAACGCTGACGACCAACCCTTTGGTCTCGCGCGATGATGCAACCAAAGGCGTGGCCGCGGTCGCCAAGGCGATGCAGCTCGACAAGATCAGCTGCAATTTCCTCGGCGTGCTCGCCCAGAATCGTCGGCTGGCCGAACTGGGTTCGGTAATTGCTTCCTTTAACGCACTCGCCGCCGCACACCGGGGCGAAGCAACCGCAGATGTGACCAGCGCCCACAAGTTGGAAGCCGCACAGGTCACCGCGCTCAAGAAGCAGTTGAAGGCAAAGGTTGGCCGCGATGTTGCGGTCAATCTGAATGTCGATCCCGCCATTCTCGGTGGGCTGATCGTCAAGATTGGCTCCCAGATGATCGATTCGTCGATCAAAACCCGTTTGAACACTCTCGCAGTCGCGATGAAAGGCTGAAGCAAAAATGGATATCCGCGCCGCTGAAATCTCAAAGGTCATCAAGGCCCAGATCGCTGGCTTTGGCACCGACGCACAAGTGTCGGAAGTCGGCCAGGTTCTCTCCGTCGGAGACGGTATCGCCCGTATTCACGGCCTCGATAATGTGCAGGCCGGTGAAATGGTCGAATTTGCCAATGGCATTCAGGGCATGGCCCTCAACCTCGAAGCAGACAATGTCGGCGTCGTGATCTTCGGCTCGGATGCTGAAATCAAGGAAGGCGATGTCGTCAAGCGGACGGGCACGATTGTGGACGTTCCCGTCGGCAAGGAATTGCTCGGTCGCGTTGTCGACGGCCTCGGCAACCCCATCGACGGCAAGGGCCCGCTCAAGACGACACAGCGCAGCCGCGTAGAAGTGAAAGCGCCGGGCATCATCCCGCGCACCTCGGTGAATGAGCCTGTGCAAACCGGCCTCAAGGCGCTTGATGCACTTGTGCCCGTGGGACGCGGCCAGCGCGAATTGATCATCGGGGATCGTCAGACCGGCAAAACTGCCGTCGCCATCGATACCTTCATCAATCAGAAGGCCGCGAACAAGGGCACGGATGAGAAGCAGAAGCTATATTGCATCTACGTTGCCATCGGCCAGAAGCGCTCGACCGTGGCGCAGATCGTCCGCGCGCTCGAAGAAAATGGCGCGATGGAATATAGCATCGTGGTCGCCGCAACCGCATCCGAGCCAGCCCCGCTGCAATATCTCGCGCCCTATACCGGTGTCGCGATGGGCGAATATTTCCGCGATAACGGCATGCACGCTGTGATCGTGTATGACGATTTGTCCAAGCAAGCCG
>JBJOLA010000107.1:0-2829 GCA_046045815.1 Pseudomonadota bacterium | reverse complement strand
GGTGATCGCTACCAGTGACCCGAAAACGACTTTTGCGATGACAACGCCGGGCGCAGTCGAGCGCCGCCTGATGCAGCGGATCGCGCATGTGCCGGCAAACCGATCAAACGCCGCGCCCTTCCTTGCCAACGTGGCGATGAAAGCACCGCTACGTCTAAAGCGTCATCACGATATGCGCCATGATAATGCGGATCTGAATAAGGCGGTTGGCCTGATCGGCCTAGCCGATGACGTGCGTCACAGCTTTGCGACGGCACGACGCGGCGACATTCCCACGCGTCATGCGGTCTCGCTCAGCCCGCTGTCCAATATCGATCCCACTCAGGCGCCAGAGGGCTGTTCCATCGCCTATCTCTATCTGCCCGCAATGGCGGTGGATGCGCGCGAAGGCTGGTCTCCGGCGCTCAAGGACAAAGTGATGGCGTCTATCATCGCGCAGGTTTCTGAATATTATGACGGGTTCCAGCATGAGGTCGGCCGGTTTGTGGAAACCTCGCGCGAGCGGGAAGTGCGCTTGAACGTGACCAATGGCAGCGTCACGCATGTTGATTTTGGGGCGTTGCGCGCGGGCGTCCACCGCCCGGCCACCGGATTTGGCGGACCGAAACCGGCGGTGCCGGGATTGTTTTTGGGCGGGGCTGGAAGCCATCCGGGCGGCGGGGTCTCTGGCATTGCTGGACGCATCGCTGCTGACCGAACTTTGCGGTTTCTCAAAAAGATGCGCTAGCTGGTCCGGTCGATCCAGTCGTTCAATTCGGCCCAATGCTTTGCACGCGTGCCCGCGAAATTTTGACAGTGGGCGGCGTCCTCAAGCCGGTGCAATTCAACTGACGTTGAGCTGCTAAAATAGGCGAGTTCCTTATCCGGGGCTGGACTGGTGTCGATGGCACTCTGAACAACCAGAACCGGCACGCGGATGCTTGCGGAGGCCTGATGCACAATGCCAGGGGTCAGCGCATCTCGACCCAATGTGACGGGGGTGGTCGATGCATGGGCTTCATCCGCTTCAATCAGTTCAATCGGCACGTCGGGCCAGTAGAAAAGCGCGCGCATCGGTTCGCGCGGCGTCGGCAGGTAGCCGCTTGGGATTAGGCCCGCCTGCAACGTCACAACATCCGTATCGCCCAAAATCATGGGCTCGTTCGCCCAGCCAAGCACGGCGACCCCATCAAATTCAGAGTGAGCAGCGGCTTGTGCGATGATCATCATCCCCCCCATTGAATGACCAATACCGGTCACGCACAAAGGACGGTCGAGCTCGGCGACGACCTGACGCAACGCGTCTGCATGGGCGGCGGCGATGATGGCGGAGGACAGGCGACTCTCTGGTTCCGGCTTGCTGCTCTCCCCCATGCCGAGCATATCGATCGTCAGAACCGCTTTGCCTTTCTCGGTGAACCAGCGCGCAAAGCTATAGCTCTCGTCGGCAAAGGGCGGGTGCCAGTAAATGCGGCTATATCCGCCGCCGTGGATGGCAAAGATCAGGTGCAGGCGGCCGCTGGGCATGTCATCTGGCAGATGTAGCGTCGCTGCAATATGAACTGTCTCACCCAGTCCCGCAGCGGAGGTCACTTCGAGCACCATGTCTTTTGATTTCATCGCGCGCCGTTCCTTGCTGAAGACGCTAGCATGGGTGCTAGGGCTTGGCGTTCACCTACCGGGCGAAAGGTTGCTAGCGGCGGCGGAACGCAAAGATGGGCAGGGTATGAAGAGTGGAGAGGCGCTGGTGGTGGATGATGGCTTGGCGTGGGAGAAGCTGATCGACGGCTTGCGCCCGTTGGCCGATGCCATGCGGGCGCGTGTCCCCGAACGGCTCCGCAGCAATCCGCAGATCATGGCCGAATCAATGCGTCTGCTGCTAGCCGGGCTGGCGCGGGCCAGTTCCGATGCGGTGGTGGGTGATCGCCGTCATCCAATGTTCGTGCCTGAACTCAACATTGCTCAGAATATTTTTCAACCCAATGCCGATACGATCTACAAAAGCTGTCTGATCGAAAAGGGTGGCAGCTATGTGATCAAAGGGGATCGTGGCACGGTGCGTATGATGATCCTGGCGCAGATGGGGCCGGATACGCTGCGCACGGGCAAGCATCATCCTGTGCTTGGCCAGATCGATTTTGACTCAGTGGCGTTGGACGCCAACGGCCATTTTGAAGTGGTGATTTCGCCCGAACGTCCCATTGGATATGCCGGAGACTGGCGCGCGCTGGACCCCTCATGCGAAAAATTCATGGTCCGCATCGTCGGCTGTGATTGGGGTGTCGAGCGGGAACCGCGCTTTGGCATCGCACGGCTGGACGTCGATGACCCCAAGGGGCGGACTTCGGCTGAAACGCTGCATCACAATTTTGATGAAATAGCTGGCATAACGGCGGTTTGCGCGCTCGCTTTCCCAACGCATGTGCAAGAGCTGCGTGACGAGGGCTTTCTCAACACATTCAAGGTTTTTGACGTTTCACAAATGTCGGGCCTCGCGGGTCAATTTTATTATGAAGGCGCCTATGAACTGGCGGATGATGAGGCGCTCATCACCGAAGTGAAGGTTCCTGCAAAGTCTCGCTACTGGTCAATCATCCTGACCAACGATCTTTATGAAACCACCGATTGGTACAACAACCAGTCCAGCCTGAATGATGCGCAAGCCGTTGTCGATGGCGACGGCGTGTTCCGCACTGTTATCGCGGCGCGCGACCCCGGTGTTCACAATTGGCTGGATACGTCAGGCTATGCCTCGGGTGCCATTCAGGGGCGCTGGTTTGAGGCGAGCGAAAAGCCCATGCCGACGATCAAAAAGGTTAAGCTGGCAGATGTGGCACACCATCTGCCTGA
>JBJOLA010000089.1:0-10243 GCA_046045815.1 Pseudomonadota bacterium | reverse complement strand
ATCAATGCCGATCTCAGGGCAACCGGCATTCCGGTCCGGCAGACTCTGACTTGCGGGTGATAAGCGTGGTCCCTCAATCGCCACTGGCACAAATGCCGGCTGATCGTGCGACCCCAGCCGCTCCAACGCTGTCCGTCGCCACAAATACAAATGCTGCGGCACCATATCATTGCGCCGCGCTACCTCAGCCACGTTCGCCCCCGCAGCCATGCTCTCCGCAATGATCCGAGCCTTCGCCTCCCGCGTCCAGCGCCGCCGCCCAACACCCGATGCAATCACATCCAGACGCTGTACACCGGCACCAACTGGTGACACCGCCATATGTTCGTATATATCACCATCATCCATCGCTCCGCATACTCCCCTTCTGGACTTGGCCCGATAAAGTGGAGAGTTTTTCTAGAGACGAAAGGAAGACTCGATGAATCAGCACAGGAAATTTACGAAGGAGTTTGCAGCTGAGGCATTAGCCCTGTTGCTCAGCAGCGGGCGGACGCGGCGTCAGGTTGCGGATGATTTGGGGATCGGACTGTCGACGCTGGCGCGGTGGTCACGTGACAGCCGTGATGGTGGTGACGGCAAGCCAGATGCGAGCGACTACGAGGATATTGTTGCTGAGTTGAAGCGGCTGCGCCGGGAGAATGATGTGCTCCGCCAGGAGCGTGATATTCTCAAAAAGGCTACAGTTTTTTTGCCAAGGAGGGAAGTCGATGAGGTTTGCGCTGATCGATCAGGCGAAGAACGAGTTCCCCGTCCAGCGGCTTTGCAAAGTTCTCGGCGTGAGCCAAAGTGGCTATTTTGCGTATCGAAGCCGCAGCGCTAGTGCACGGCAGCGTGGTGATTTGGTAATGCTTGCACATGTCCGTTCGGCCTTCTCGCTGTCCAATGGCACCTATGGCAGTCCGCGCATGACGCGGGAGCTTCAGGACTGTGGTTTCACCATTGGCCGCCGGCGCACAGCGCGGCTGATGCGTGAAAACGGCATGCAGGCGCGGCAGAAACGGCGGTTCAAGCGCACAACGGATAGCGATCATCATTGACCTGTTGGCCGCAATATCATCGATCAGGATTTTGCGGCCACCGGCCCTGATGAGAAATGGGGCGTCGACATATCCTACATCTGGACGCGCGAAGGCTGGCTATACCTTGCTGTCGTCATTGATCTGTTCGCACGGCGTGTGGTTGGCTGGGCGACTGGCGATCGCTTGCATCGAGACTTAGCTCTGGCGGCACTTCGTAAAGCCCTTATCATACGCCGCCCGCCTGAGGGCTTGATCCATCACAGCGACCGCGGCAGCCAATATTGTTCCATCGATTACCAAGCCGAACTGCGCCGACACGGCATCGTCATATCGATGTCAGGCAAGGGAAATTGTTATGATAATGCGATGGTCGAAACATTCTTCAAAACTATCAAAATCGAGATGATCTGGCGCACCAAGTTCTACACTCGTGCAGATGCCCACGATGCTATTGCCCGATATATCGATGGCTTCTACAACCCAATCCGGCGACACTCAGCACTGAATTACCTCAGTCCGGTTCAGTTCGAAAAAAGAGCTGCCAAATGAGACACTGTCTCTCCACTTTATCGGGCCAAGTCCACTGCTCAAAGCCAATCGACTGTGGAAGGAATCTAAGGCTTGACCATCACGGATACTACAGGCTTGGTCCGCGCAGCGGATAGAGCAGGCCGCCGAATGGCAGCGCCCGGAGGCGACGTCATCCGCCTTGCTCGCGAGAATCATCGGACTCTCAAAAATGCTGGGTAGCAAGAGGTTGGTGAACTGGGGCGACGGTCACGCCGCCTTGCGTAACGTTAAAGTTTGGCGATGGCCGAATCCCGTCCGGGATTTTGGCGGACAGCATGACAGGCGTTGGGCTGTCATTTCGCGAGGTTCGGGGCGATGCCCGTTCGGTGCATTTCACCCCGCTCAAGCACGACCAAGGCCCAGTTTTGGGCTATACTGCTTCATATAAATGATGGTGCGGGCGGTGGGAATCGAACCCACACTCCTCTCGGAACTGGATTTTGAGTCCAGCGCGTCTACCAATTCCACCACGCCCGCGTTCGGCTTCTATAGTCAGAGAAAACGCCTGCGCAAACCCATTTGCACGGGTATTTCGAACATTTTTTGTGGATGGCGAGTCGGTCTCGCAGGGGCTGACTTACGGGCTCCCGCCAGATCACCGCTGCCCCAAATCCCCCAAGCCCACGCTCCCCGACGCCATATCCAGCATCCGATCGAGCGACTTCTTCGCCGCTAACCGCAGGCCTTCCTCGATTTCGATCCTCGGGCTTAGATCGCGGAGTGCCGCGTATAATTTCTCCATCGTGTTGAGCGCCATATAGGGGCAGATGTTGCAGTTGCAGTTGCCGTCCGCGCCCGGCGCGCCGATGAACAGCTTATCGGGGATCGCGAGCTGCATCTGGTGGATGATGTGCGGCTCAGTCGCGACGATCAGCGTGTCTCCGGGAAAAGTTTTGGCGAACGCTAATATGCCGCTGGTGCTGCCCACATAGTCCGCGTGATCGATGATGTGAGCGGGGCATTCGGGGTGGGCGGCGACAGGTGCACCGGGATGTTTTGCTTTCAATTTGATCAGCTCGGTTTCCGAAAACGCCTCATGCACGATGCAGACACCGGGCCAGAGCAGCATGTCCCGCCCAGTTTTGCGCGCGAGATAGCCGCCGAGATGTTTGTCAGGGCCGAAGATGATTTTCTGATCCTTGGGCAATCCGGCCAGGATCGTTTCGGCGCTCGAACTGGTGACGATGATGTCAGAGAGCGCCTTCACCTCGGTCGAGCAATTGATGTAGGTGAGCGCAATATGATCAGGGTGCGCCTCGCGGAACGCCTTGAATTTGTCGGGCGGGCAAGAGTCTTCGAGGCTACACCCCGCATCCATATCAGGCAGGACGACGATCTTCTGCGGACTCAGGATCTTCGCCGTATCTGCCATGAACTTCACCCCGCAAAAGGCGATCACATCGGCATCCGTGGCGGCGGCTTTCTTGGAAAGTTCGAGACTGTCCCCGACGTAATCCGCAATGTCCTGAATCTCTGGCCGCTGATAATAGTGCGCGAGGATAACGGCGTTGCGTTCCTTTTTCAGGCGCTGAATTTCCGTAACCAGATCTGTGCCGGTTAGCGTTCCTGGATGCGCACTCATAGTCAATCCTCACTCGTCATTTGATCATAACTTAATATGGAAGTGCTTGGCGGTAGGAACAAGGGCCATTGCCCTTTTTGCTCGATCCGACAGGCCCGCTTGGCCGCGATCACCCCGACACAGGAACAAATCCTCCGCGAAATCGCAATAATGCGTTTGGGCCGCAAATTTGCCGTGCAGCAGAAAATTTCTCATGCTGAAGATGTAGGCAGTGTGCGGATCGAGCGGCTTGGCCTCAAACTGTTGGGGAAAACTGACGCAGTGATAATCCGCCTGAGTGATCAGCAGCCTCCCTGCGTAAAAGCTGTTCGTGCGCAAATGATTATCGATCACCAAATTTGAAATGGGTTCAAAAACCATCTGGTCATATTCCATCGGCGTAATCCCGCGACGATATTGCCACGGGCCGCATTGCCACGGCGGCATCACTATCAATGTGTCATGCGCCTTACCCAGACCGGCGTAGAGTGGATCGCTGAACCGCCGCGCATGGAATGTTGCGAACCGTTGATGCAGCGACACAAATGGCCCTGCCAGATCAACAAATTGCAGCGTCGCCCCGATCAGCAGCACATAGAAACTCTGCTTGGGTTCAAGATGTTTGAGGATATTCGAAATCGCCGCAAACAGGAGGATATAGATCGTCACCCAGACAAAGCGGCCTGAGCTTCTGAATATCTCGAGGGCATGGGTCAACGCGGCTGGCAGGTGAATTTCTCCGACGAATGTCCCAATGGAAACATAGCGGGACAATGCGAGGATGAACGCCGCCATAGCGACAGCGTAAAGCGGCAAATTGGGGCGCACGTCGGGGTTCCCCTTGACCCGACCGTAGAACATCCCAAAGGCGATAATGCACAGGCCGCCCACCCCCACATAGCCATATCCCTCATATTGCCCCGGCAAAGAAAGGGGGAGCGGCGGCAGGATTGATGATCCGATATAGTCGGGCATCGGATTGAACAATGTGTTGAAATTGCTGGAATAATATCCATACCCTGATCCGGGATAAGCACCCTTTCCAAAAGGATCGAGAAATCCGAACGCATAAAGCGCAATCGCCATCGTCCCCAGCGGGATGAGCGTCGCAGCCGCCCGCTGGCGCGTGAACTGGCCCTTCATCGCCAGTGCCAGCACAAATCCGGCATAAACCAGAAGCACCATCACCGACAGATAGGGGGTGATCCCCGCAGAGATCGCGCATAACAGGGCGAAACCGAAAATCGTTTTCGCAAATGAAACCCGTTCGGCGCGCACATACAGCCAGAGCGCGGCAACGATCAGCCACTGAGCTGTCAACGACGGATGGCCCATGTACAAACGGGCGAAGAGCACAGGTGCGGTTGCAAAGAATGATGCGCCGACGAACAACGCGACATTGAAGCGCCAATCCGGACCCTGCCTTGGCGCACTTTCCTTGAGCAACAGATAAGCAAACGCACCTTGCAGGCCGACATTGGCGACAAAAGCGGGGCCGATATACTGGAAATTTGCCGGCAAGAGTGGCGCAATCAGCTTCAGCAAAAACGCGATGATCGGCATGCTATCAAACAGCGAGACGTTCATCGGCAAGGGCCAGGAAGATCGATCTGTGGTGAGAGACAGGATGCTGGCCGGGTCCGCCCGATATTGTTCCCAGCCGAAATGCTGAGTGGCCAGATCGGCGATAATCCAAGATGTATTGGTGGGATCGACCATCACAGGGCCGCAGATCAACACGGCGAACAGTGCAGACAGCACAAACGCCAACACTATCCACATCGTTCCAATTGTAACCCGCAAATCGCCCTCCAGCAGCTTGAGCTTTGCCCTATCGCAGCCGTCCCGCTTTATGGCAACGCGCTCGTCACTCCCGGACGTTTACTTTGACCGTTGCCGCGATTCCCGCCGCCGCGAGTGGCAAGGAAAAGCTGCTACTCAGGGCACGGCCGCTAGCGTCACGGGCGAGGCGGAGCATGGGCGCAGCCTTTGCCTGAGCCAGCACGTCTGCCTTCGCCTTGGCGCGATTGGCTGTATCGAGCAGGGCCTCGACATCGGTCAGCGTCAGCAATACAGCGCCGGACTCATATTCCTTGACGCCGCCAAGATCGAATTCCGGCCCCGCCAACTCAACCGGCGGGAGGTGGACCGTGAGCGTCTTGGTTCCACTGTCCCAGTTGAGATCAGACTGTTTGAGCATGGCCAGATCGATCTCATACCGCATCACCGCCGGGATGATCAGGGTCTTTTCCGCATGCAGGCCGAAGCGATCCTTTGACGACGTCACCACCGTCACAAACCGCGCGGCAAAAGCGGAGAGCCGGTTTTGCTCGTGCAGGCTTTTGAGGCTGGAGGCGACGATGGTTTCGGCAGGCGGATCGGCTTTGTGCTGCACATAAGCAAACAGGCTGATCGTCAACAGGAGCATCGACAGGAGGATGAACCAGATTTGTTTCATTAGATCCGCCGATATCCCGCTTCACCAGCCTCAACCAGCACCCCCCGATCCCGCAGATCAATCAGATGTGCCAGCACAGACCGACCGGCCGCGCCGTGGAGTCTGGGATCAACCCCTTTGTACATTTCAGCGACCATATCGGGGATGCTGCCAACGCCGCGTTCGATCAGCCTGAGTATCTGCCCCTCGCGCTGTTTTCTATGCCCCATCATCCCACGGGCCAGCCTTTGCGGCGTATCAATCTGGGGCCCATGAGCAGGATAGTAAACGGTATCATCCCGGTCCATCAGCAGTTGCAGGCTGCGCATATAATCCGCCATGTCGCCGTCTGGCGGGCTAACGACGGTGGTGGACCAGCCCATGATATGATCGCCGGTGAACAGCGCCTTTTCCTCAGCCAACGCAAAGCATAGATGGTTGGACGTGTGTCCGGGGGTGTGGACAGCCGTCAGCGTCCAGCCGGTACCTGTCAGCGTCTCACCGTCCGTCAGCACCCGCTCCGGCGCGTAGGTCACATCGAACGAAGCGTCGGCGCGGGGGCCATCATCCTCGATCACCAGCGGCGCACATCCAATCACAGGCGCACCAGTGGCCACTGCCAACGGCGCAGCGGCGGGAGAATGATCACGGTGGGTGTGGGTGCACATGATCGCGCTGATTTTTTCGCCCGCCAAGAGCCGCACCAATTCCCCAACGTGCGCCGGATCGTCACCGAGCGGCCCAGGATCGATTACCGCGACGTCTCCGTGGCCCACGATATAGGTCTGGGTGCCTGTATAACTGAACGGAGACGCGTTGCGGGCCAGCACACGGCGGATGAGCGGGCTAATCTGCTCAGCGATTGCATAGGGCTCGTTCGAAAGATCGGGTATGTCCATCGTGCCACTTTGGCGCGCCGCGTCTCACTCTGCAAGTGGACCGCGTCGCCCCAATAGAGCTTGTCATCGCGTCAACCATCACGCATTTAGCACGAGAATTCTATCGCTGACACGTATCACGTTGGCGGGCTTGTGATATCTTAACACCGCTGGAGACTTTGCGATGAAATATGTTGGCTTAATCCTGACCCCCATGATGCTGCTGGCCGGATGCGGGAAGGGCGATGTCGAACTCAAGAATGCAACGGTCGAAGATGTCGTCAAGGCGACGACCGCAGCGCAGGCGCTCAGTCCGGGTGAATGGTCGACTTCGACGCAGATTACTGCTGTGGATATGCCGGGAGCGCCTGAAAAGGCCAAGACTATGCTCGCTGCGATCACGAAGGCAATGGTTGGAAAGACGACCGTCACCGAAAATTGCGTCACGCCAGAACAAGCCAAAAAGCCAGACGCCAGTATGTTTGCGGGTGCGAATTCAGGGTCCTGCACGTTTGAGAAATTCTCAATGTCGGGCGGCAAAATGGACGCCGTTATGGCGTGTGCCCAACCCGGCGCTCCGGGCAAAATGAAAATGACAATGAACGGCCAATACGGCGGAGACAGTTATGCGCTTACGTCCCAAATACTGATGTCGGGTGGCACGGGACCGAACGCCGGAACCGGCATTTCCGTCACCGCGACCAACACCGGCAAGCGCACCGGCGAATGCAAAGCATCATAACCGCGAGACCGGCTAGACCGGGTTCATCACATAGGTTCTAGGGCCAACGTTCGGCTTGCGGGCGAGCAGCGGACTTGCCTCCCGGTCAAATTGGACCACGGTTTGGCCAAAGGCGACCCGAAGGCCAATCACTGTTTCCAGCAGCGCGGCGGGGGATTGGTGCCATTCGACGCAGTCACGCGCTTCCATCTCAATTTCTTCAGCGAGTTCAGCGACAAGTAACGCCCCCATCTGGATCGACTCCGATTTGAGGAGGTCTGCAGGGCCAATGATGCCAATCGCATTTCCGCTGCGCAGGGCATCTTCAATCGCTGTGACGGCCTTGCCGCCGTCTTCGCGGAAGTAGTTTAGCACGCGCCAAAAATTATGTCCCAAAGACGCTTTCGCATGAGCAAAGCGCGCCCAATCTACCACTACGTCGGATTGCTGTTTCATCATCTGGGGACCTTTCTGATCCGTTTATCGGCCCCCACGGCTAAACAGGGGCTATCGCAATCTGGTAAACAACGAGTTGACTGCATGTCCGAAATGGATCGGATCAGGCTGCCAGCTGATATTCAGGCCAAATGTCGTCCGACGAATAGACCGGCAATGCCCACAAGATTTGCTGACGCAGCAGCGCTTCCAATTCCACCGCCCCCACATTCCACGCTGCAGCCCGCTTTCGCAACAGGATCACCAGCAGTTGCTCACGCGTGTCTGGTTGCCGCGGCATGCGTCGTCCGCCCGCAAGCGCCTTGGAGAATCTGATTGAAAGCAAGGACATGGCGCAGCACCTAGTGCTGAAAAGGTCACGTCGAGGAAAAGAAGCCGGGTTAAAGCAGAATTAGGGACGACCGCTCATGCAGTGCCGCTATCGTTCGACAGCAACCGCGCATCAATGCCCGATTCCGCGAAGGCTTCGGTCCAGCGCTGGTTCGCGTTGCAATCAAACAGCAGATTGTCACTGCCTTCCGCGACATGCCATCCGTGGCGTTTGAGTTCCCCGTCCAGTTGGTCGGGCGCCCATCCTGCATAGCCTAGAGCGACCAGCCAGCGGCTTGGCCCCTTCGCGGTACCGATGACGCGGAGGACATCTAGTGTGCCTGTAAGCCCCCACCGGTCTGCCACTTGCACCGTCCCCTGCCC
This sequence comes from Pseudomonadota bacterium, assembly GCA_046045815.1. GTDB lineage: Bacteria > Pseudomonadota > Alphaproteobacteria > Sphingomonadales > Sphingomonadaceae > Aquisediminimonas. The sequence goes on along the minus strand of JBJOLA010000089.1, from coordinate 1,905 downwards.
GCCCCAATCGCGCGAATGAAGCACGAAACCGCGCTGTGGCTCTACCGGGCCGCCTTGGTGGACCGGGCAGTCTGGTATCCCGACCGTAGAAATCTCAAACTGCTTGAGCAATCCGTGGAGGCCGAGCCGCGGCATGATCCGTCCAATACCAATGCCAAGGGCGCCGTCCCCATCGTGGTTGCACATGGCGATCACCGCCCGTTCAAAACGCGGATCACCGATGCCCGGCATGGCGAGCAGCAGTTTTCCTGAAAGATATCGGGGATCACTCATTGTGCCATACTAACACTTGCAATCGAGCGCGTCAGTACCGACATACAGGCCTTCGCATTTAACCCCAGAAAAGGAATTGCTATGACCATCGCCGTCGGCCAGAAAATCCCCACCACGAAATTCACCGAAATGACCACAGAAGGTCCGCAAGCCCGCACCAGCGATGATTATTTCGCCGGTAAGCGCGTTGCCTTGTTCTCGGTTCCCGGTGCCTTCACACCCACTTGTTCGGCCAAACATCTCCCCGGTTTTGTTGAAAAAGCCGCCGAGCTCAAAGCCAAGGGCATTGATGAAATTGCCTGCACCGCTGTCAACGATGCGTTCGTGATGGGCGCATGGGGCAAAAGCGCCGGCGTTGAAGGCAAGGTGACGATGCTCGCCGACGGCAACGGCGATTTCGCTGAAGCTGTTGGCCTGACGATGGACGGCTCTGGCTTCGGCATGGGCAAGCGCGGCCAACGATTCTCGATGGTGGTGAATGATGGCACAGTCGAGCAGCTCAACGTTGAAGGTCCCGGAGAATTCCGGGTGAGCGCAGCAGACTATATGCTCGAACAGCTGTAAGCCAACACAGGCGCGGGCAATTCCTGATCGCAACATGTGCGAAGGATTGCCCGCCGCCCGGCCCCACAGCGACACATCTCAATCCCTACAGTGACGACACCGTTCTCAGTCCGGTTGGCGCACATCCTTTTCCGGCGATCCGGCGGTTGAACTGTCCCGCTGCGATGGCGCGGCGTGGGGCTGTTTCCAGTGTCATGATCGTGTTGGTGAGCGTCTGGATGTCGCTATCATGATAGCCATACCCTGCAACCTGCATGTCGGGCCCAATGAAATAGATCATCGAGCTGTGATTGATGCTGTGCCCCGTCTCGCCGCGGCGGGGTGGGATATGTTCACGGATGACATGGTAAGCAATGCCGGCTTCGGCCAATTGTTTGCGATTACCGGTTAGCACCATCAGGTCCGCACCGTAAGTCTGCGCCAGAGCCCGCATCGCATGCCGCTTTTCCCAATTATGGCCGTGCCGCATCGGGCGCTCTTTGCTGACGTTGATCCGGGTAATGCCAAGTGGCGGCGCATCAATATCAACAAAGGCCGCGCTGGCTGCCAGTCCCCGACTGCGCAACTCCCTTGCCGCCGCCACGATCAAGGGCGTCGCCATCGTGCAACTCTCTGTGCAGCGGCTGTAACCGAAGTAAAGCAATGTCCAGCGCCCCACAAAGCGTGAGATGCCGACGGGCTCATCCTGCCAGTCCGTGAAATCAAGCACGCCTCCCAACTCATCGGGCGAGGGTTGGGCGTGGCCATATATCATGCTGCTCCGGTAGAGTTCGGCGCGAACATTGTCAGGCACATCAAAACGTTCTGAAAGCAGGATCGAAGATGTCATCATGATACCACCACCTTGGTCTGGATCACGCCAGCGCCGCTTGCCTGAATCTGGCCTGTGACCCAGTGTAGAAATTCGATCTTGGCGTTATAGGTGCCGCGCGCCGGGGGTTGGAGGATGAGGTCATAACGTTGCGCCGTGCTCATCTCGAACGGAATGCCAGCCGGTAGCAACTTGGTATCGCACCACGGCTCGGCACCCATTGCATGGCCATCAGAGCAGGCCCAGGTCGCATCGCA
>JBJOLA010000067.1:0-10867 GCA_046045815.1 Pseudomonadota bacterium | reverse complement strand
GAACGCGTTCAGGTCGATACGGTGGAAGATGCCAAGATCGAAGCCTATCCCCGTATGGAAGGTCGGCAGATGCTGATGGTGCTCAGCCCGAAATAGGGTCTGACGCAACACATACAATCTGTGGCAAAATTGCATCAACATCTTTGAAAACGCGCCAAATCCGCCATCTTTGGGTAGTGGAAAGGCGTTTTGCAGCGTAAGAAACACGACGATAGAAAATCAAGAATGACTCTAAGGGAGAGACACGATGCGTAAAACAACCCTCATGCTCACTGTTGCCATGTCGGCTTTGACGACGCCAGTTTGGGCGCAAGCTTCAAATACTCGCGCCGCGTCGACAGCCGAAGACGGCGTTATTATCGTTACGGCGACTAAGCGGAACCAGGTTCTGTCGGACGTGCCAATTGCGGTGAGCGCGGTTTCTGCCGAACAGCTCAAAAATTCAGGCGGAAGTGACATTCGCTCCCTCAATCAGCTCGCGCCTTCGCTGCTGGTTTCGACCGCGACCAATGACAGCAACGCCGCAGCCCGTATTCGCGGCATCGGTACCGTCGGTGAAAACCCCGGGCTTGAAAGCTCGGTCGCCGTGTTCATCGACGGCGTTTATCGCAGCCGCACCGGCGTCGGCCTAACTGAACTTGGAGAGGTTGACCGGATCGAAGTGCTGCGCGGGCCGCAAGGGACATTGTTTGGTCGCAACGCGTCGGCGGGTCTGATCAATATCGTGACCGCAAAGCCGAAGTTTGACTTTGGGGGTTCTGCGGAAGCCTCTTACGGCAATTTCAACGCCATTCGTTTGGCAGGCGGCATCACGGGGCCAATCATTGCCGAAAAACTCGCCGCGCGCCTTGATGCTGTTTACAACAAGCGCGACGGTTTCCTCCCCGACGTGATCTCGGGCCGCAAGACAGCGAACCGCGACAGATACCTCCTGCGTGGTCAATTACTGTTTACGCCGAGCGACGATTGGTCGGTTCGGGTGATCGGCGATTACAGCCACAAGGATGAAGAGTGCTGCGGCGCGAGCTATCTCGCGCCCATCCAGAGAATCACCAAGGACCTCTCTGGCAATCTTGTGTTTGGTCCCAATAGTCTGTTGCCCCTCATCCAGGGCTTTGGTGGCAATATTCAGTTGCCCACCGACGGCAGCAAATATGCCCGCCTCACTTCCATCACACCGGGTGTAAGCTTTCTGCAGAAAACCCGGGATTGGGGTGTATCTGCCGAAATTAACGGCAAGATTGGATCAGCAAGCTTGACGTCGATCACGGCATATCGCCAGTACAAAAATGACGGTGCACAAGACGGTGATTTCAACGGCGTTGACCTCCTGCGTCGCGCCGATCTCGCCCGCAAATTCCAGACATTCAGCCAAGAAGTTCGCCTGCAGGGGAAAGCCTTCAATGACCGTCTCGATTACCTCGTCGGCGGATATTTTGCGAGTGAGAAGCTGACGTATTCCGATGATCTTAAATTTGGCGCTGACTGGGAGCGGTTTGAAAACGCTCTGATCGCGCCATTCGGCGTTAATCTGAATACCTTAGCAACCGCCGCTGGTTACACGCCACCCGCTGGACAATCGCTGCTCAACGGCACTGGCATCGTCAATGATACATACCGACAGAAGGACCGGAACTTCGCCGTGTTCACTCACAACGTGATTTCTATTGTGCCCGATAAGTTACTGCTGTCGGTCGGTGCCCGTTACACCAACGACCGCAAGACGCTTGATGCGAGCTTCAACCACAACAATGGTTTTTGCGGTGCGCTGCGTGCCGGGCCTTTTGTTGCCCCCTTCGCTGCACTGAACCCTTTCCGCCCAACAGCTATCGCGATCGCTTGCGCGATCAATGGCACGACCGGTCCGGGCTTCACCTCCGCAGCGCCGGGCGCAACCAAGAACGAAGAACGCCTGACCGGCACGGCTGTAATCTCATTCAAACCAGTTGAGAGCTTGCTGACCTACGCCAGCTTCTCACGCGGTTACAAAGCGGGCGGTTTCAACCTTGACACGGCGGCACTTGCACCGGCGGCACCAAGCGCCAACGATCTTCGCTTTGAGCCCGAAATCGTCAACGCCTTCGAAGTTGGGGCCAAGCTCAACCTGCGCCAGTTCAAACTGAACGCGGCTTTCTTCTATGAATCGTTCAAGGATTTCCAGCTCAACCTTTTCAACGGCACCAACTTCCAGGTGACCAATGTCGAAGGTTGCAAGGATGATCTTGGCGGTCGTGACAAGGATGCGATTGCAGGCAACAGCACCTGCCCGGCGAATCGTCTTAAGGACGGTGTGGTCTCCAAGGGCGTTGAAGTCGAAGCCTATATCTATCCAGCCCGTAACGTCACCGTGACAGCTGGCATGACCTACGCCGACACCAAATATTCGAACAATCTGACGGGCTCGGCAGGTTCGTCGCTCGGCACAGCATTGTTTCAGCTTCCCGGATCACGGATTTCAAACGGGCCGCAATATGTTGTGACGGGCAGCTTCGGCTGGACACCGCCAATCAGCGACAATCTGACTGGGTTGCTCTACCTCGATTTCCGTTATCAGTCGGCAATCAACACCGGTTCCGATCTCGATTTTGAAAAGGTTCAGCAGGGCTTTGGGCTGGTCAACGGTCGCGTCGGGGTTTTTGGTCCCGGTCGTAAGTGGGGCATTGATCTTTGGGCACAGAATTTGCTCAACGAAAAGTATCAGCAGATTGCAGCTGATGCGCCGGCACAAGGCAGCGGCACGTTCCGGGGCATCGCGACTGGGGTGCAATCCAGCGTCAATCAGCTCTACATCACCTTCCCGGCGGAACCCCGCACTTACGGTGTGACGCTCAAGTATAAATTCTAATCCGACGATGGCCGCCTCCCCTCAACGGGAGGGGGCCTCGCCGCAAAATCCGGCGTTGACGCATAGGATTTTTCCGTTCAAGGTCCCCTCGAGTGTTTTCGACGCAGGCGCTGATATCACATCAAGTGCGATCTGTTTCTCAGGCTTGGACGGACGTCGCCGGGCAGGCAAAAACCCTTCCACTTACTGAGAAATCCGCCGTTTTTTTCCTACACGGGGGAGGATCAACCTCCGGCCTGCCACACCCGCACGGCATTTACTGGCGAGACCAGCATGAGGATATTGAGCGTCAGATTGTCGCGGATCATCGCCAGTGTGAACAATTCAAACGCGATGGCCAGCGCGACTGTCGCTTTCCACGGCAACCGGCTGGCGATCCCAAAGCCGATCATCATCATCGTTCCATCACTCACCGAATTGAGGATCGAATCGCCGGAATATCCGAACGCCATCGTCGCCTCGCGGTAACGATTGATGATGAGCGGGGAGTTTTCGAGAATTTCCCACCCCATCTCCGCCACCGCCGCAATGATTAGGCGGACGCCCAGCGGCTTCGACCGCAACAACCACGCACCGATCCCGAAGAAAATGAAACCGTGGATGATATGGCTGAAACTATACCAGTCGCTCAGATGCTGGCTGTTTCCCGGGCCATTGACCACGCCTTCCCACAGCTTGACCGTCCCGCAGGTGCAAATCGGATGGCGGCCCATTGTGTAGAGGATGGCGACGGCGGCGATGAAAACAGCGGCGATGCCCAGCATATGTTTGCGTGAAATTCCCATGCACCCCTGATTGACGCACGCGGCCTGCCGTTGCAAGAGCGGCGCATGCCAAGCTCCACTCCGTTCAAGCGCCGCGGCGTGCTTTTCATTCTCTCCTCGCCGTCAGGCGCGGGGAAGTCGACGATCGCGCGCAAGCTGTTGGCGTCAGACCCCGGTCTCGAAATGTCGGTCTCCGCCACAACGCGCCCGATGCGTCCTGGTGAGGTGGATGGAAAGGATTATCACTTCGTCAGTCTTGACCGGTTCCGGGAATTGGTCGCTTCGGGCGAGTTCCTCGAATGGGCCCATGTGTTCGGCCACCGCTATGGGACGCCGCACACGCCCGTTGAGAAAGCGCTGAGCGAAGGTCGGGATGTTTTGTTCGACATTGATTGGCAAGGCGCGCAGCAATTGTTTCAGCAGGCGGGCGGCGATGTCGTGCGCGTCTTCATCTTCCCGCCATCGCTCACCGAACTCGAACGGCGATTGCGCGCACGCGGCACGGACAGTGATGACGTGATCACCGCGCGGATGGAACGGGCGGCGGCGGAGATAAGCCATTGGGACGGCTATGAATATGTGCTGGTCAATGAAGACGCAGATGCTTGCTTCGAACATGTCCAGACCATCCTCAACGCAGAGCGGCTCAAGCGCAGCCGCCAGACCAGCTTGATCGGCTTCGTCCGCAGTTTGACGAAGTAGGGCAAAGCGGATTACGCTGCTCCCTCAATTGGAGGGGTGTGCCATGATCAAGCTGTTTTTTGGGTCCATCGTCGCGGCAGTCGCGATGTTCATTACCGGGTTCATCTTTTTTGCCACCCCGCTCGGCCAGATTGCCTATTCCGGAACGGGAGAGGCGCAGAGCGCGGCTGTGCAAACGGCGCTTGCAGCCAACCTGCCGACGACTGGCACCTACATGATCCCAGATCCCTCAACCCAATCGGGCACGACGCTCTACGGCAAGGGGCCAGTCGCGATGGTCCATTACAACAGTCACGGCTTTTCGCTGGAAAGTGTAAGCGGCGTGATCAACGGCTTCATCCTCGATCTTGTCGTCGCCGTTTTGCTGGCGGGGGCGCTCAGTACAATCGACCGGCGTATTCCTGATTTCTCGTCACGGGCAAAGATTGTGATCTTGTTCTCGATCGCGGCATCGGCGCTGATTTGCCTTGGTGATCCGATCTGGCTCCGTCAGGATTGGCGCTATGCGCTCTACGCCTTCATCGGCGACGGCGCGATGTTGATCGTCGCAGGGTTAGTTCTGGTGCGCTGGTTCATGCCAGTTGCAGCAGAAATGCCATCACCCGCGATCGAGCAACCTCAGGAACCGACAAGCCGCTAAAAAGTCGGTGCGATGGGCGTCGCGGGTTTCGGTGGCAAAATAATCCTCGCCCCATTGCTCGGCCTGCCACAACTCGTCGAGATGGGCAGAATCGAACGCCGCGTCGGGTTCGAGCCTATACTCAGCCACAGCAAGCGCAATCACCAGCGATCCGCTGATTGTGACAATAGGCGAAAGCGCCGCGATATGGAACGGGCCATAAGCGGAAAGCGCCGCTGCCAGCCGTTTGAGCGTCTCCGCGGGTTGGGACTGGTGCATGATCCCTGTGACTTTCGTGAACCCAACATCATAGCGAGACTGCGCCCAATCCAGGATCGGATCCCACACTGCTGCCTCGCGCGCGACAAGTTCGGGCGGATCAGCGGCGCGGTAACAGAGCAATTCACTCTCGCCGTAAGCCGCAAGCCCCGCTGTAAACTCAGGCGTCATCCGGTCAATCGCGGCATTGGCCAGCCCGGTGATCGGCATCACGTGAGGGTTGATGTCCGTTTCCTGCGCACGCCACTCATCGGCAACGGCCTCGGCAAGCGCATCATTTGGCAGCAGCAGCAATGCTTTAGCAGGAGTCTTTACCGGCCGGGCATCAAGCAATATGCCGCGTTCTGGGGTAACCGAAACTTGCTTATAGAATCGCTTCACAGCGCGGCCAAGATAAGGTCGGCATGGGAAACCACGTCATAGGCTCCTGCAGCTATTAGCTCATGCGGCTCGTGATATCCCCAATCGACGCCGAGCGAACGGGCACCCGCCGCAACGCCCATCGCCATGTCAAAACTGGTATCGCCAATCATCACCGTGGTTTCGGGAGACGCCCCAGCATCGGCCATCGCCTGATGGATCATCGAGGGATGCGGCTTGGAGGGGTGGCGATCCGCCGTCTGGAGTGTAATGAAACGCTCCCAGATGCCGTGATGTTGAAGGCAAAGCGCAAGTCCGCGATCAGACTTTCCTGTCGCGACGCCGAGGAGCCAGCCGTCGGCTTCCAGCGCATCGAGACAGGCTGCTATCCCATCGAACAGAGGTTCATCCACAAGCCCTTTTCCACGCAAACTGTGAAAGGCGTTCTTATAATCTTCCGCTACTTGCGCAATCCGCGCCTCGCTTTCATCTGGGATGAGCATCTGCACCGCTTGAAACAGACTTAGCCCAACGACCCGCCTGATGTCGTTGCGCCTGGGCGCGATCAAACTGGCGCGGGTGAAAGCATCTTCCATACACATGCAGATATTATGCTGGCTATCGACCAGCGTACCGTCACAATCAAACAGGGCGAGGCGGTTCACTTCCCCCGACCCCGCCGCTCCCCCTTGCGGTCTTTGCGGGCTGATTTGGCGATGTTGAGGGCTACGCGACGTTTGCCTTCGTCGGTGTCTTTGAACTTGACCTCATCCAAAACCATCGCGTCTCCGGTGGCTTGGGTGAAGCCCAAACTCTCGAGCGTTTCGGCAAAATGTGGCGGCAGGTCGGCCCGTACGTCAATCTGTCCACCGCCCGGATGATCAACCCGGATGCGCCGCGCATGGAGATGCATCTTGCGGCTGATTGATCCGGTAAGGAAACTATCGCGCCCGCCGTATTTCCCGTCACCGACAATCGGATGGCCAATCGCTGCCATGTGGACGCGGAGCTGGTGGGTGCGCCCGGTAAAGGGCTGAAGCTCCACCCAGGCGGCGGCATTGCCAGCCCGTTCGATCACCCGGTAACGGGTCCGCGCGGCGGCACCTTCTTTTTCGTTGACGTGCATCTTCTCGCCGCCACTTCCCGGCTGCTTGGCGATGGGCAGCTCGATCATCCCGTCATGAATATCGGGGACGCCGACGATAATGGCCCAATAGACCTTACGTGCGGTCCGGCTGGAGAAAGCGCGGGCGAAATGGCCCGCCGCGCTTGCCGTCCGCCCGATGAGCAGTGCGCCGGACGTGTCTTTGTCCAGCCGGTGGACCAGCTTGGGGCGACCATCGACCTCGTACCAAAGCGCATCAAGCAGGCGGTCAACATGCTCATCTGTTTTGGTGCCACCCTGCGTCGCGAGGCCGGGCGGCTTGTTCAGAACGAGCGCGGCATCATCTTTGTGAATGACCATGCTTTCGGCGAAGGCGGTTTCGTCCTCATTCAATTCAGGCCGCACCTTCTTGGGGCGCGGCGCGGGCGCGGGTTTACCCTCAGACGCCACAACTGGCTCGGCGGGGGGCACGCGGATACTTTGCCCCGTGATGATGCGATCGCCAGGCGTGGCTCGCTTCCCGTCGACGCGAAGCTGACCCGTTCGTGCCCAGCGCGACACAAGGTTGAAGCTCGCATCGGGCAGGTTGCGTTTGAACCAGCGGTCCAGCCGGATGCCGTCATCATCATGGGTGACTGTGAAGGTGCGGACTGTGTCGCTCATGACACGGCCCCCCGCGTGATCATCATGCCGAGGCCGAGCATCAAGATCGACCCTACGACGGAAGCCAGGGCATAGCCGCCCGCCAATCCGAACTGGCCGCGCTCGATCATCTGCCAGCTTTCCAAGCTGAATGCAGAAAAGGTCGTAAAGCCACCGAGAATGCCAACGCCAACGAACAGCCGTACCGTTTCAGAGGCCGCACCGCGCAGCACCAAGGCGGCGAGGATGCCCATCGCAAAGCCGCCGATCAAATTCACGGCGAGCGTCCCCCAAGGGAAGCCCCCCGCCAACAGACGGCCAATAGAAAAGCGCAGGCCAGCGCCGATAGCGCCGCCCAACATCACGGGAAGTAAAGGGTTCATGCGCGACCCCTTAGCGGCAACCGCGCGTTTAGGCTACAGGGCGAAATATCCGTCGACACAAGTGACACAATCGCCGCCGACATGAACGTCATTGCCGTCGATCCGGACATAGACATAACCGTCGCGTCCGACTTGCCTCCCTTGGCGCGCTGTGTAGGTCGCGCCGTCAGCGATCGCACCGGCGCGAAGGCGGTAGGCCGCCACTGCCGCGTTCCCGCTGCCGCACACAGGATCTTCGTTTATGCCGTCGGAAGGCGCAAACGAACGGACCACGATGCCGTCACCCCGTTCTGCAAAGATCGTCACCCCCGTGGTGCGGTGAGTCCGCTCATAGGCTGCAAGTGCAGGAAAATCAGGGGTTAAAGCTTCAACTGCTTCAGCTGACACAAGCTGAACAATGGCCCAACGCGGGCCAACGTTTACAATGCAGGGCGTGCCGATCACCAATTCTGCGCCGCCGATTCCGCCGACGAGCGCCGATAGATCTGGCGCAACTTCAAAAGCGTATCGCGGCAAACGGAAAGAAGGTCTCCCGGCACCAATGCTCACCTCGACGAGTCCCACCGCACACTGTTGCACCACGCGGCCATGCTTTGGCGTCGCCAGCCCGGCCTCAATCACGGCATGCGCCGTGCCAAGCGTCGGGTGCCCCGCAAATGGCAGCTCCGATCGCGGCGTGAATATCCGCACGGCATAGTCAGCGCCCGGTTCAGTCGCGGCTGTTACAAAGGTCGTCTCAGAAAGGTTGGTCCAGTGTGCGACTGCCTGCATCTGGACGTCACTCAAACCCGCCGCATCGAGGATCACGGCAACGGGATTACCGCTTAACGCCACCGAAGTGAACACATCAACTTGCTTGAATGGGCGCTGTTTGATCATGCTGACGGCTATCGAAGCTCAACAAACCGCTCACCATGGGCAAGCAATTCGGCAACCCGTTCCCAACGCTCGTCCATCCACTGGGTAAGCGCTCGATTCGTCGCATTGCCACAACGCAACCAAAGCAGGGCGAAGCGGTCGGGCAATCGTAGCACAAGAAAATCCTCATCCTTGCTGACCAATATTGCATTTTCAGCTTCAGCTTGGTTCGCAATCTCCACATCACTGGCGGTGCCAAGCCCGAGATCATAGACATGACTTGCACTTAGCCCGCGCGCTGCAAACCACCGGACAAGTCCGGGCGGAAGTTGTGCGTCGATCAGAAACTTCATTCTGCGGCGATGACGACGGGATGATCAGCCAGACTGGCAGCATAGGCGAGGCAGGCACGAATATCAGCAGAATGGAGATAGGGAAAATCGACCGTTATCTCCGTCTCGTCCGCGCCGTTTGCTAACATCTCCAATATGTCCGTTACTCGGACACGGGTGCCTGCAACAATTGGGCGCCCACCGCAAATTGCCGGGTCGATTGCAATGCGTGGGTTACCATAGACGGACATCCGGAAGGGATATGCTTGAAATGATAGAAAGACAAGTTCTTGACATTCCACCGCCCCCCACTAGAGGCGCTGTCGGGCCACGCGGTCCCAACGCCGCGCTGCTCTCTGCAAGGAGACGCTTACATGACTGATGTTACCAAACCGACCCGCAAACCCGCGCGTCCGTTCTTTTCCTCTGGCCCGTGCGCAAAGCCGCCAGGCTGGGATGCTTCGAAACTTCAAACAGCCTGCCTTGGCCGGTCTCACCGCGCCAAGATCGGCAAGTCGCGCTTGCAGCTTTCCATCGATTTGATGCGTGAGGTGCTCAAGGTTCCCGATACGCACAGGATCGGGATCGTCCCCGGTTCAGACACGGGTGCCATCGAAATGGCGATGTGGACGATGCTCGGTGCGCGGCCCGTTACAATGATGGCATGGGAAAGTTTTGGCGAAGGCTGGGTGACGGATGTCAACAAGCAGCTCAAGCTGAACGCTACTGTTCTAAATGCCGATTACGGCGCGATCCCCGATCTGGGCGCGGTCGATTGGACGAATGACGTTGTCTTCACTTGGAATGGCACGACAAGCGGCGCACGCGTACCGAACGGTAATTGGATCAGTGATGCGCGCGAAGGCTTAACTTTCAATGACGCGACCTCGGCCGTGTTCGCTTACGACATGCCTTGGGACAAGCTCGACGTTACGACATTCAGCTGGCAAAAAGTGCTCGGCGGTGAAGGCGCACACGGCGTGATCATCCTTGGCCCACGCGCGGTTGAGCGGTTGGAGAGCCATACGCCCGCGTGGCCATTGCCCAAAGTGTTCCGCCTCGTGTCAAAGGGCAAACTCACCGAAGGTGTGTTCAAAGGCGAGACTATCAACACCCCGTCAATGCTCGCCGTTGAAGATGTGATTTTTGCGCTCGAATGGGCGAAATCGCTGGGCGGCCTCGATGGGTTGATCGCGCGTTCGAATGCCAATGCTGTCGCCCTCGGTAAGATTGTCGACGAGCGTTCGTGGCTCGGCCATCTCGCGGCGGACCCGGCGACCCGATCAACCACTTCGGTCTGCCTGACGGTTGAAAGGGCGGATGAGGATTTCATCAAGAAGTTCGCGGCTCTACTCGACGCCGAAGGAGCTGCCTACGACATTGCCGGATACCGCGACGCTCCTCCGGGCCTGCGCATCTGGTGCGGGGCGACGGTAGACACGGCGGACATTGAGGCGCTGGGACCGTGGCTCGATTGGGCCTGGGCTTCGCTTAAGAACTAACCGTCTTTCCCGCGAACGCGGGAACCCGGCTTTTACGCCACGTGCGCATAAAAAAGCGGGGCCTCGCGTTCGCGGGGGAGACGACAAACAAGGACAAATGCAATGACCAAACCACGCGTACTTATTTCGGATCAAATGGACCCCAAAGCTGAGCAAATCTTCCGTGAACGCGGCTGTGATGTTGATGTCATCACCGGCAAAACGCCCGAAGAGCTTGGCGAGATTCTGGGCCAATATGACGGCCTTGCGATCCGCTCGACAACAAAGCTTACCAAGGAACTCATCGCCAAGGCGACCAACCTGAAGGTCGTGGGTCGTGCAGGCATTGGCGTTGACAATATCGATATACCGGCGGCGTCGGCCAAGGGCATTGTTGTCATGAACACGCCGTTCGGCAACTCGATCACCACTGCTGAACATGCCATCGCCCTGATGTTCGCGCTCGCACGTCAGCTGCCCGAAGCCGATGCCTCAAC